>CAYMDD010000029.1:0-10816 GCA_964389045.1 uncultured Rickettsiales bacterium | reverse complement strand
AGTTTGCTCAACATCTTATTGGCATTACAAGGGATCGGTTCGCTACCGAATATCCCGCCATATCCCCCGCGCTTCGTTGCTTTGCGCCTCTAACTACAGCGCAGGCCGAAGAGAAGATTTTTAGTATGTTCCAAAGGCACGCCAGTGACGTGGTTTCCGTATTGGAGAAAAGCCTGGAAGAAAACAGGTCTGCATTACTCCAAAATCCTTCGCCAATACCGACTGGAAGCCTGCTTGCACTCGCATTTAACAGAAGTAAAATCGAACCCGTAAAACCTGACAACTATGATGCAGAACTTAAGGAAACGCTTGATGGACTAAAGCGTTTCAAGATTCAGTTTTGCGAGGCTGATGACGGGTTGGTTTTTAAGGGTGGCTATAAAATTACTGGTGCAAATTATGAGCTTATCAAGAAATTGCTTCCTAATTTTAGGCTTAAGAAATCTGGCCAGGAAGTGCCATATTTTGCCACTGCTACACTTGCCACCGAACTCGGCATTGAGGAAGCTACACTGTATCGGCGTGTAACTCGCTTACGCGATGAAATTAAAGCGCAGCTAGGTGTTGACCAGGGAATGATTGAAGATTTCGTTGAGAATAAGGAGCGTGATGGTTATCGCCTCAATCCTAACCTGCGAGAAGTCAATTCACTGGCTGATCTGGAAGACTAAAAAACACAAATGTCAGACATCCACCGGCAGGATGTCAGAACCTGAACGATAAAGCCCCAGTTTCTGGGGCTTTTTTTATGGCCGAATGTCAGAAGAAAGTTCGGCCTTGTCCATATCTCAATGCGGCTAAGTCATTAGAAAATAAGGGTGTTCTTGCGGGGTAACACGTAACCGCAAGCACCTAATCGAAATGACAGGAGCTGCCAATGGAACAAAACTTTTTAACCCAATCCGAGCTGGCGAAGCGGTGGGGCATATCGCCCCGCACGCTGGAACGCTGGCGCTGGGCAGGCGAAGGGCTGCGATTTGTAAAAATCGGCGGCTTGGTTCGCTACCGCCTGGAAGACGTTGAGGCATACGAAGCCAGCAACGAAATCCCCAAAGACTCTGATCTGAAAGACGAAACCCCGTCGGGAGGTGACGCATGAACGGCATCACCCTGGAACACGTCTTTCACATGCCCGCAGCCGAGCTGCTGCTCGTGAACCCCGCAATGCTGATGGAGCTTCTGATGCAGGCCGAACGCCTGCGCTTTCAGGCGCACATCCTCTGCCTCGGGCTGCGCGGCGCACTTTCCAACCAAATCAACCAAAACAAAGGAGATACCCATGACTAAGGGCTTGTTACGCAAACTTTGCAGAGCGTTTTATCTGCAAGATTCACTACCCGACACCATCACCCTTCCTTCCAGCGTAGAAGGCCAACAGGCAATCGAAAAGCCGATTGAGGAAGCAACGCTTGATGACATCGCATTCGCGGCGCAGGCGCTGGATAAGGAAACAGACGCACTCTACAGCCGCTTGTCGGTTCTGCGCCGCCTGTATCGCGAAGCAAGAGCCAAAGGCGGCTTAGGCAGCGACAACATCCTGGACGCTCTCTCGAAAAAGGGAGGCCGTCATGAATAAGCTCCCGATCATTTCCGCTGACGAGCGCCTCAAGGAACAGAAAGGCATTAAGGGCTGCATCCTTGGCAAGGCCGGTATCGGTAAAACCAGCCTGCTGTGGACGCTTGACCCAGCAACTACGCTTTTCCTGGACATGGAAGCCGGTGATCTGGCGGTTGAGGGTTGGCAAGGCGATACGCTGCGCCCACGCACCTGGCCGGAATGCCGTGACTTCGCCGTGTTCATCGGCGGCGCAAATCCTGCGCTGCGACCTGAACAGCCCTATAGCCAAGCGCACTACGAAGCGGTGTGTGAACGCTACGGCGATCCGGCGCAGCTGGCGAAATACGAAACCATCTTCATCGACAGTATCACCGTTGCCGGAAGGCTCTGCTTCGGCTGGTGCCGAGGCCAGCCGCAAGCGGTTTCTGAAAAGAACGGCAAAGAGGATCTGCGCGGCGCATACGGCCTGCACGGGCAGGAGATGATTTCCTGGCTGACCCACTTGCAGCACACACGCGGCAAAAATGTGTGGTTCGTCGGCATCCTTGACGAAAAGACGGATGACTTCAACCGGCGCTTCTACACGCCGCAGGTCGAAGGCAGCAAAACCGGCTTAGAGCTTCCTGGAATCGTCGATCAGGTCATCACGATGGCGGAAATCCGCCCATCAGACGGCGAGCCTTTCCGCGCCTTCGTTTGCCACACCATCAACCCATACGGCTTCCCCGCCAAAGACCGCTCAGGGCGGCTTGAGGTGATGGAGAAGCCGCACCTTGGCGAACTGATGGCCAAAATCCGTGCCCCGCACGCCGAGCGCCAACTTTCCTACGCAACCCCGAACACTGAAGGAGAAATCCAATGAGCTGGAACAATTTCAATGATGCTGAAGACCAATACGACGTTATCCCAAACGGTACGCTTGCAAAGGTACGCATGACCATTCGCCCAGGTGGGTTTGATGAACCCAACCAGGGATGGACAGGCGGTTATGCCACTCGCAACCCTTCCACCGGCGCGTGCTACCTGGATTGTGAGTTTGTGGTGTTGGAAGGCCAGTTCGCTCGCCGCAAGGTGTGGAGCTTGGTCGGCCTGCATAGCCCCAAAGGTGAAAAATACGCGCAGATGGGGCGTGCCTTTATCAAGAGCGTGCTGAATTCGGCACGCGGTATCAGCCACAAGGACAATACACCCCAAGCGCAAGCAGCACGGCAGATCAGCGGCTTTCAAGACCTCGATGGGATTGAATTCGTCGCGAAGATTGAAGTGGAGGATGGTGACAGGGGCGAAAAGAACCGCATCCAGAAAGCCATCACGCCGGATCACAAAGACTATGCGGCCATCATGGGCAGCACCGGCGGCAATAGCGGTGGAGGCTTCACGCCGCCTGCGACTCCTGCGCCTGCGCCGTCACGTCCGCAGGGTAACAGCAACCGCCCGTCCTGGGCTCAATAAGCGAGGACGGCCATGCTGCTTAGACCACGACAGGAAACAATGGTGGGCAACATCGTCGGCGCATTGTCAGAACATGACAATACGCTGGCGGTAGCGCCCACCGGTGCAGGCAAAACGGTGATGCTTTCGGCGGCGCTCGGGCGCATGTTCAAGAAAGGCTCGCTGAATAAAGCCTGCGTTCTGCAACACCGCGATGAATTGACGACGCAAAACAGCGCCACATTCCTTCGCATGAATCCGAGCCTCACGGCCAGCTTCTTTAACGCTGAAGCTAAAAGCTGGCGTGGGGATGTTGGGTTCGCGATGGTGCAGACGCTGACGCGCCCCGAAAATCGCGAAACCATGCCGGTACTGGATGCGCTAATAATCGACGAAGCGCACCACGCCTGTGCGGATTCCTACCTTCGCATCATCGAGCAGGCTCGCAAGAATAACCCGAACTGCAAATTGCTTGGGGTTACCGCCACGCCAATGCGCGGTGATAAGAAGGGCTTGCGTGCGGTTTTCGACAATGTCTGCGACCAGATCACCGTCGGCGAGCTTATCCGCTCCGGCCACTTGGTGAAGCCGCGCACCTTCGTGATGAATGTTGGGGTGCAGGATGAGCTGCGCCAGGTGAAGAAAACCGCCTCTGACTATGACATGGGCGAAGTGGCGGAAATCATGGACAAACGCCCGATTAACCAGGCGGTAGTCCAGCACTGGAAGGAAAAAGCCGGTGACCGTCAAACCGTTGTGTTCTGCTCCACGCTGGCGCACGCCGAACACGTGGCGGCAACCTTCAATGCCGAGGGTATCCCCACGGCTTTTATCTCTGGTGATTTGCCGGATACCGCACGCCGCACGCTGATTGATGAGTATGCCAAAGGCAAATATCAGGTCATCGTCAATGTGGCCGTGCTGACCGAAGGGTGGGATCACCCGCCGACTTCCTGCGTAGTGTTGCTGCGGCCTAGTTCCTACAAATCGACCATGATTCAGATGATCGGGCGCGGGCTTCGCGTGGTGGATTCTGAAAAATGGCCAGGTGTCACCAAAACCGATTGCATCATTCTCGACTTCGGCACTTCCACGCTGATTCACGGCAACCTTGAGCAAACGGTTAAGCTGGAAGACGACAAAAAGGATGAGGATAAAGAAAGCGGCACCGCCACAGCACCGCATAAAACCTGCCCCGATTGCAAAGCGGAAATGCCTGCACGCATTCAGGAATGCAGCTTGTGCGGCTATGAATGGCCGGTAGCAGAACCGCATGTGATGGAGATTGACGATTTCTCCATGCAGGAAATCCAGATTCTGCAAACCTCGCATTTCCTCTGGTGCGATCCGTTCCACACCGACAACACGCTGGTGGCCGTTGGCTTCAAAGCCTGGGCAACAGTGCTTATCAGCCCGAGAGGATTCTGGCAGGCGGTGGGCGGCGTGACCGGCAGCAAGCAGGTGCATTCACTCGCATCCGGCGATAAGTCAGTATGTCTTTCTGCGGCGAATGACTGGCTAAACCTGCATGAAACCGAGGACAGCGCCCATAAGACACGCCGCTGGCTTTATGAGCAAGCCACGCCCAAACAGCTGCAATACCTGCCGCCGCAATATCAGCACGACTATTCGCTGACCCGTTACGAAGCCTCGGCACTGATGACGCTGAAATTCAACCAGCGTTCCATCAAGCAGGCAGTGGGGGCGCTATGACATGTCAGTTCGCCCAACTTTTCTGCTTTGCCCGATCTGCAAACGCTTCCCGCGTGGCTGGGCGTATGCCGACCCGAGCGCATGGCTATGGACGCACACCGGCCAGCAAAGCCTGCGGTATTTCTGCTCACGCCAGCATCAAGACTTCTTTGCTGCCGTTAAACGCAAGCACGGGAGGGACACGATGATTGACCCGACCCCGTATGAAATCGCTGCTATGCGTGCCGCTATTCAGCCTATGGCCGAATATATCGGCGCGGATGTTGGCTACAATAAGCCAATCCAGGACTATAGCCGCGAAGAAATCCTGACGCTGATTGAGGTGATTGTCACCGCGTATCAGGATTCTTTGCAAAAGGCAGCGCACCAGCAATGGCCTGAAATCGAGATTCCCTTTGACGCTTCCAAAACGCTGGGAGGTGGCAAATGACACTCGACTTCACCAACAGCTTCGCCGAGCAACTGAATGTCTTAATTGATAAGGCACTGGAATCGGAACGCCAGAGCGACAAGCCACGCACGTATCTCGGCGGTTCGCGCCTGGGCGTGGCCTGCCAGCGTGCGCTGCAATTTGAATATCTTAACCAGCCGAAGGATGAAGGGCAGGAATTTTCCGGCAAGCTGCTTCGTATCTTCGCCGCCGGTCATGTGTTCGAGGATCTGGCGATTACCTGGCTGAAAAAGGCAGGCTTGGAACTTCATACCCGCAAGCCCGATGGCTATCCGTTTGGTTTTTACGTGGCAGGCGGTCGCATACGTGGCCACGTGGACGGCATCATCACAAGCGCACCGGCAGAGCTTGGGCTTTCGTTCCCGATGATCTGGGAATGTAAATCGCTCAACAGCAAATCCTGGAACGAAACCGCAAGTAAAGGGCTGGCGAAAACCAAGCCCATCTATGCTGCGCAGGTTGCCACCTATCAGGCGTATATGGAAGGCAGCATTGAAGGCATTTGCCGCAATCCAGCGCTATTCACCGCCATCAATAAGGACACGGCGGAGCTTTACCACGAGCTTATCCCGTTTAACGGCCAACTGGCGCAGGATATGAGCGACAAGGCTGTGCGCGTCATTACCGCGTGCGAAGCTGGGGAATGGCTGCCGCGCATCTCGCGTGATCGCAATCATTATGAATGCAAGCTCTGCCCGTGGCAGGAACGCTGCTGGGGAGGCGCTGCATGATTGCACCTTCACTGGAAACTATTGAGCAATTTCTGGAAAGCCTGTTCAGCTACACAGAAGGCTGGATTGCGCTGAGAAGTTTTCCTGAAGCCGGAAAACAGGGAAAGTCCGCTTTGCGCTGGATCGCAAACGATGACCAGGCAGCCAGCCATGTCTATCAATTTGCTTGTGAAGCACATCAGGCCAACCGCGCTTGCTACCTTATCCCTGGCACGGTTGCGGCGGAGGGTAAGGCTGGAAGCGCGGATGTAGTACAGACCGGCGTGTTGCTGGTGGACATCGACACCGGCGATAGTGAAGCCAAGCTCGGGCATTTGAGCGCCCATCTCGGCAAGCCGTCGCTGATAATATGTTCGGGTGGCATCACCGAAACCGGCGCACGCAAGCTGCATGTGTACTGGCGGCTTTCAGAAGCGGCGGAAGGCGATGATGTGGTCACGGCCTGCCGCCTGCGTGAACAAATTGCCCTGAAAGTTGGCGGCGATACCTCATTCAAATCGGCGCATCAGCCTATCCGTATCGCAGGCAGCGTCTATCACAAAACCGCTGAAGCGCGGCTTGTCACCATCGAGGAACGCAACGGCTATGAATATCACCTGGGCGATTTAGCCGAGGCTATTGCCCACATGCCACCGATGGAAGGCACGGACTACAAGCAGCCCAACCTGAATTGGAATGATTTCAATGATGTGAAGCCTGCCACCGACGAACTCATGACCATGAAAGTGCATGAAGGCGGCAAGGACGGCATCACGCGCTTTGAAGCGATCAGCACGGTGATGGGATATGTCATCCGGCGTTACCATGAAGGGCTGATTGACCAGCAGGAAGCCTGGGATGAAGTCTGGGGCTATAACCTGACCTGTCTTCGCCCCGCCTGGCCTGAAGACCGTGTGCGCGGCGAAATGAAGCGGCTTTGGGAAAAGCATTGCCGCAAATACGGCGCACCCACTGCATACACCCCGCCGGAGGAACGCCAGGCGGCTGCACCAGACATCATCAGCTATCGGCTTGCTGAACTACTGGATAATCCGCCAGCCGTACCTTCGGACATTATCGCGCCGCGCATTCTCACGCCCAACAGCGTGATGCTGTTTGCCGGTGCGCCGAAGGTAGGCAAAAGCGATTTCCTGCTTTCCATGTTCCTCCATATGGCCGCAGGGGAGCAATTCCTACACATGCAGCCTCGCGAGCCACTCCGCATCTTCTATCTGCAAATGGAGATTCACGGCTACTACGTGAGCGAACGTATCCAGAGCCTTGCTATCGGCAACGACATCAAGCAACGCGCCGCTGAGAATATGTTCATCACGCCGCGCCTGCGGATGCTCCTGGATAAAGACGGTGTGGTGAGGTGCGCGGAACATATCCGCACCCGTTTCGGCAAGCGCCTGCCTGATGTCATCTGCATTGACCCGATCCGCAATGTATTTGACGGCGGCAAGCCCGACGCTTCGGAGAATGATAACAGCGCGATGATGTTCTTCCTGCATGAACGTGTGGAACGGTTGCGCGACCTGGTGAATCCCGAAGCAGGCATCATCATCGTTCACCATACCCGCAAGCAGGGAAAAAAGCAGTTTGAGGAAGACCCGCTTCAAGCCATTTCCGGCGCGAGCGCGTTGCGCGGCTTTTATGACTCCGGCCTGATTCTGTTTCGGCCTGACGAAGTAAGCCCCGAGCGGCAGCTATTCACGGAACTGCGTAACGGTCCCGAAATTCCGCCCTGCATCATTGAAAAGGTGGATGGGCGTTGGGTAGCGAAGAACCTTATCAGCGAGCGTCTGGTGGCCAAAGAACACGGGCGCAAGATGGATGCGGAGCGCAGGCGCAAATACAACGTCATCCTGCAACTGCTCTTCAGCGAGGCCAGAGAAGGCCGCCTCTACACGATGAACCAATTCGCGGAGGCGTTTGAAAACCAGCATCACCTGGGCAGTAAGGATTCTCTGTATGAGCGCCTCGGCGTGCTGGCTACGCAGGGCTACATCCGCTTCACGCAGAACTATAAGGCGCTGGGATTAAAGAAAACCCGCTCCAAGCTCGGCCTGCTTTGCATCGAAGACATGGAGTTCAAAACGGAGGATGGCGAAATCATCCCCGTGCTTCCCACCCATTACAAATTTCCAGGAACAGGCGCGTGTCTTGAGGTGCAAGACCCAAACCACTGGACTTACCCAGAGGAGGATAATCATGAAAACCAACCCTAAAAACCACCAAGTTCCGGCAAAACCCGAACTTCATTTCCCGAACTCCCGAACTTGCCTTTTAAGTTTGGGAGCATCCCAAACATGCCCCGCAATCCCATTGATATTGCTTGATTTCAAGTTTGGGAAAATGGCTCGCCTGGCAGCGGTGCAAAAACAAGTTCGGGTCAAGTTTGGGCGTTGTGTTTCCACTCTATTTCACCCGCCAGCAAGTTACGGTGCGCCACTACTACCCCCTAAAGGGGGTGTACGCCGCCACCTGCGGCGGACACTTCCCCTCGGGGGCAGGTGTTTGCGCCTCACGCTTTCCGGCACCAACCAACGAAGCGGAGGACTGCATGGCTAAACACACAAGAAAAGATTGGACGGTCACCGAAGTGGCAGACCGCTTCGAGGAAGCAGTGCGAACGCTGCGCCGCCTGCCGAAGCCGGTTGGCCAGGGATATTTCAACGTATGGCCTCCCATCGTTCGCACCGTCTGGGAGCAGATGGCGATGGAGAAAATGCCGCTGCGCCTCGGACCACCGTTGCCCGACGCCATCAGCCGCATGGAAGAAACCCTGAACTGGATTTTCCTCCTCGAAGACGAGGACGAGCGGCGCATCGTCTGGCTCAGGGCGGAGCGCATTTACTGGAAACAAATCTGCTGGCGCATGGGCATCGGCAAAACCAAAGCGAGGGAATTATGGACATTGGCATTGCTCAAAATCGTCTATCGTCTGAACGGTTAGTGTCGCGGCCAAATATGGCCGGACACTTTTCCTGCGGACGTCACGGCCATTTTCTGGCATATTACTCAATATGCTCGCGAGAGGTGCGTCATTCACGTGCCAGCCACGCATCCGCAGCTGAACCATCCCAACATTGCCAACCGAACGACACGCGAACCGAGGTTCCGCGTGCGGGGAACTTTTGCGTCTGAATTATGCCACTCACCGACATCACACCATACCGGAAATATGTGGATCAGATGAACCTGACGGAAAGCCAGAAGGTCGAACTGATTCATACCGTATGGAAAGTGATGGAGTGCTACGCAGATCGGGCGTTTCAGAAGTCTCCCACGCAGCGCATCAGCGAGATGGCAAAAAGGGATAATTTACACAATAAAAACAAGCTGTTAGTGTTAGGTGGTGATAGTACGCCAAAACACTAACGGAGAAAAATTATGGCACGAAATGCAGTGATTTACTGCCGCGTATCGAGCCAGGCGCAGGTGAAGAAAGGCGATGGTATCGCAAGCCAAGAAACCCGCTGCCGCGAGTACGCAAGGCACAAAGATTATGAAGTTGTCGAGGTGTTCAAAGACGAAGGCATCTCAGGCAGCATGATTGGCAGACCAGGAATGCAGGAGATGCTCCAGTTCCTGAAGAAGCACAAGCGGCTGGAATGTGTAGTCATCATTGACGACATCAGCCGGTTAGCTCGTGGGCTGGAAGCACACATCCAACTCCGCACCGCAATCGGTGCGGCAGGCGGAAAGCTGGAATCGCCCTCGATTGAATTCGGTGAGGACTCCGACAGTCAGCTGGTGGAAAACCTGCTGGCAAGCGTATCGCAACACCAACGGCAGAAAAACGCCGAACAGGTTGCAAACCGGATGCGCTCTCGCATGATGAACGGCTACTGGGTGTTCAAGAATCCGATTGGCTATCGCTACAAGCATGTGCCTGGTCACGGGAAAATACTGGTGCTGGATGAACCCGTCGCAAGCACGGTGAAAGAGGCACTGCAATCTTTTGCATCAGGCCGCTTTGAAACGCCAACCGAAGTGCAGCGATACCTGGAAGATTGCGCGACATTCCCCAAGCAAGATGCTGGCGGAATCCACTACCAGAAGATTCTGGAGATGCTGGAGCGCCCCATCTACGCCGGATATTTGGATTACCCGAAATGGGGCATCCACATGCTGCCTGGTAAACATGAGCCGCTGATTGATTTCATCACTTGGCAGGAAATTATGGAGCGGCGCAGAGGCCAAGCCAAAGCACCCGCACGTAAAAACCTGCATGATGATTTCCCGCTGCGCGGATTTGTCGTGTGCGATTCCTGCGGCAATGCCATGACGGGCTGTTGGTCACGTGGCAGAAGCGGCATGTATGCCTATTATCATTGCGGCAACAAGGAATGCCCTGACTACAAAAAGTCCATTCGTAAAAACGATATGGAAGACGAGTTCGCAAACCTACTGGAAAAGTTGCGCCCGACGGCAGACCTGTATCACATGGCGCGGGACATGCTGCAAACCATCTGGGCATCGCATGAGAAACTGCTCAAGCAGGATGAAAAGGTTATCGAGCAGGAGATACGTCAGATTGAGAAAAAGATTGGTCAGTTCCTGGATCGCATCCTGGAGTGCGACAGCCCATCGCTTATCTCGGCATACGAAAATCAGGTCAAAAGACTGGAAGAACAAAAGATAACATTGCGGGAGCAGACCCGTCAAAAGGGTGCTGTGCTACCGGATTTCGAGGAGACTTTCCGAACCGCTTTTGGATTCCTCGCAAACCCGCACAAACGCTGGGTTTCTGGCGAGCCGGATGAGCAAAAAGACGTCATCAGACTCGTGTTTGCTGACCGTTTGCCATACCGGAGAAATCAGGGTTTCCGAACCGCCGCAACCCTAGAGCCATTCTCGCTTTTAAGCGATTTGCAAGGCGGTAATAATGATTTGGTGGAGCATAGCGGAGTCGAACCGCTGACCTCTTGCATGCCATGCAAGCGC
>CAYMDD010000028.1:5077-10914 GCA_964389045.1 uncultured Rickettsiales bacterium | reverse complement strand
GATCTAGGCGGCGCGGAGGTGCATACCAGCAGGACGGGCGTGGCCGACCTTGCCTACGGCAACGATATCGAAGCGCTGCTTCAAGTGCGCCGCATGTTCAATTTCCTACCGCTGTCCAACCGCGAGAAAATCCCCTACCGCCCCACGCCCGACCCCGCCGACCGGGTGGAAATGTCCTTAAACACGCTGGTGCCGGAAAACGCCAACAAGCCCTACAACATGAAAGAGCTGATCGAGCGCGTGGTGGACGAGGGCGACTTCTTCGAAATCCAGCCCGATTACGCCAAGAACATCATCATCGGCTTCGCGCGCATGGAAGGGCACACAGTGGGGATCGTCGCCAACCAGCCGATGCACATGGCGGGCTGCCTCGATATCGATTCGTCCCGCAAGGCCGCCCGCTTCGTGCGCTTCTGCGATGCGTTTTCCATCCCCATCGTCACCTTTGTCGATGTGCCCGGCTTCCTGCCGGGAACGTTCCAGGAGCATAACGGCGTCATCAAGCACGGCGCGAAATTGCTTTATGCCTATGCAGAGGCCACCGTGCCCAAAATCACCGTCATCACCCGCAAGGCCTACGGAGGCGCGTATGACGTGATGAGTTCCAAGCATCTGCGCGGCGACGTGAACTACGCCTGGCCTTCGGCGGAAATCGCCGTGATGGGGCCGAAAGGCGCGGTAGAGATCATCTTCCGCGGCAAGTATTCTAACGAAGAAGAGCAGCAGAAGCTGATCGACGATTACCGCGCTAAATTCGCCTCCCCCTTCGTCGCCGCCAGCCGCGGCTATCTCGACGACGTTATCCGCCCGCAGAACACCCGCTGGCGCATCTGCCGCTCGCTTGCGATATTGCGCGATAAGAAGCTGGAGAATCCTTGGAAAAAACACGATAACTTACCATTATAATCATGTTCGATAAAATCCTCATCGCTAACCGCGGCGAAATTGCGGTGCGTATTATGAAGACCTGTCGGAAGATGGGGATCAAGACGGTGGCTGTTTATTCGGAAGCCGACACCTCCGCGTTGCATGTGAAAGAGGCGGATGAGGCGATTTACATCGGGCCTTCGCCGTCGGTGCAGAGTTACCTCAATATCGAGAATATCCTGAGCGCCATCGACCAGTCCGGCGCGCAGGCGGTGCATCCCGGTTACGGCTTCCTCTCGGAGAACCCGGAATTCGCGGCGCGGCTTAAGCGCGAGGGCGTGACGCTGATCGGGCCGGGGGCGGATGCGGTCAAGCGGATGGGCGATAAGATCGAGTCGAAGAAAATCGCCATCAAGGCGGGGGTGAGCACCGTGCCGGGCACGCTCGACGTGGTGAAGTCCGACAAGGAAGCGCTCAAAATCGCAGGCGAGATCGGCTACCCGCTGATGATTAAGGCGGCGGCAGGCGGCGGCGGCAAGGGCATGCGCGTGGCGCGCAACGAAAAAGAATTGCTCGACGGCATCCGTTATGCGGCTTCCGAAGCAGGCTCCAGCTTCAACGATTCCCGCGTGTTCATCGAACGGTATTTCGAGAACCCGCGCCATATCGAAATCCAGATCCTAGCCGATAAGCACGGCAACACGCTGTGGCTCGGCGAGCGCGACTGCTCGATCCAGCGGCGGCACCAGAAGGTGATCGAGGAAGCCCCAAGCGTGTTCCTGGACGATGCCACGCGCAAGGCCATGGGCGAGCAGGCGGCGGCGCTCGCGCGCGAGGTGGGATACCACTCGGCTGGCACGGTGGAATTCATCGTCGATGAAGACCGGAAATTCTATTTTCTGGAGATGAACACCAGGCTCCAGGTGGAGCACCGCGTGACGGAGCTGATTACCGGCATCGATTTGGTGGAGTGGATGATCCGCGTGGCGGCGGGCGAGAAGCTTCCGTGGACGCAAAATGACATCAAGTTCAACGGCTGGGCGATGGAGGCGCGCATCTATGCGGAAGACCCCAAGCGCGGCTTCCTGCCCTCATCGGGCCGCATCACGCGCTACCAGGAGCCGGAAAATGTCAGCCACATCCTGATCGACAGCGGCGTCTACGAGGGCGGCGAAGTCAGCATGTTCTACGATCCAATGGTGGCGAAAGTCTGTAGCCACGAGCCGACGCGGGATGAGGCGGCGCAGGCCTTGCAGCAGGCGCTCTCCGCTTTCGTGGTGCGCGGCATTGAGCACAATATGAGCTTCCTGGAGGCCATTCTCACCCATGCCCGCTTCCTGGAGGGCAATATCTCCACCCGTTTCATCGAGCAGGAATATCCCGGCGGCTTCGGCGGCGCGGAGTTGACCAGCGAGACGACGCGCGTATTCCTGGCGGCGGCGATTACGGTGTTCTTGCGCGATGCCGAGCGCGCCGCCAAGATCACCGGGCAACTGCCGGGCCGCCAGCGTGCCATCGGCGCGCGCTGGGTGGTGAATATCGATAACCAGAATTTCTCCGTCTTCGTCCGTGCGCGCGACAACGGCTACGACATTATGTACGAACGGGAGCTGATCGTGGTGCGTACCTCGTGGAAGCTGGGCAGGAGGCTGTTCCAGGCCAGCGTCAACGGCAAGCCGGTCAGCGTTAAAATCCGCAGCGTGCTTAATGAGGGATTCCAACTGGTACATGCGGGCGCGGAAGTGACCGTCAAGGTGCGCTCACCCCGCATCGCCGAGCTGGCCGAATACATGAAGGCCAATGCCGATGCAGGCAAGAAAGGCAAGCTCAATGCGCCGATCGCAGGCCTGATCGTCAGCATCCGCGTGAAGGAAGGCGATACGGTGAAGCCGGGGCAGGAGCTGGTGGTGCTGGAGGCGATGAAGATGGAAAACGTCATCTACGCCGACCATGAGGTGAAGATCAAAAAACTCCATGTGGCCGAGAAGGATTCGGTGCAGGTGGATCAGCTGCTGATGGAATTCGAAGAATAAAGGTTCCCGGCTGCCTTGAGACGGTTTCATTAAACTGTCATTCGACTTTACGTGCGCTTGCAGCTTAAGCTTTCGTAGTAGCCGCGCCGCTTCCGGCGCCGGGCGTGCCGGGGAGGTTTGGATGAATCGCTGCTGTGGAAAGACCGCTTCCGCGCTGTTCGTCATGGCGGTGGCGCTGCTGTTCGTTTGGAGCTTCGGGCTGCCCGCCGCCTGGCTCGGCAACAAGTCGGGGATGCAAGAGCCGCAGTATAGCCAAGGCTGGGCGCATGGCTGCGAAAGCGGCATCAGCGCCTATGCTCCGCTAAGGGGATTGCTTGCCGGAAAGCCGTTTGTGAAAGACGAGCAGTCGATGAGTGTTGAGAATTACAAAATGGGATGGAACGAGGGCTTCACCGTCTGCCGTTTCACGCAAGGCGCGTGGTTCGATGCGCTGGCGCTCGTTGCGATCGTGGCGGCGCTCATCATGACGCGAAGCCGGGACTGAAAATTTTCCCGAAATTCTTCACCAGTGCCGTATCAAGCACAGACAGGGGTGCATTTTTTCCCAGCTCTGCCATCGAGGTGACGCCGAATTCGCGGATGCCGCAGGGGACAATGCCTGAAAAATGCGACAAATCCGGCTGCACGTTGATGGCGATGCCGTGATAGGAGACGCCTGCCCGCACGCGCACGCCGAGGGCGGCGATCTTGGCTTCGCCGCGTTTCGGGTCGTGTGTCCACACGCCGATGCGCCCCTCTCGCGTGAAGCTTTCGATGCCGAATTCTTTGAAGGTTTCGATCATCCACGTTTCAAGCGCCTGTACGTAGGCGCGCAGATCGGGCACGGCGGGGGCGGAGCGTTTTTTCAAGTTCAGCATCACGTAAGCCACGCGCTGGCCGGGGCCATGATAGGTGAACTGCCCGCCGCGCCCGGACTGAAACACCGGGAATCGCGCTTCCAGCAGGTCGGAAGCCGCAGCGCTGGTGCCCGCCGTGTAAAGAGGGGGGTGCTCCAGCAGCCATACCAGCTCCCGAGCGTTCCTCGCGTGGATGGCCGCAACACGGGCTTCCATGGCGGAAACCGCATCTCCGTAAGCCACCGCTTGCGGGGAGCGCCGCCATTCCACGCCGCCTTCGGGAGGGAGAGGTAAGTCCATTTGCGGCTTAGTAAAGCTTCGCTTGCCATTCCGTCAAGGGTTTGCTATTCACAAAATCCCTCATTATTAAAGCGTTTTGCCCCGTGCGGTCGTGGTGGAACTGGTAGACACGCAACGTTGAGGTCGTTGTGCCGCGAGGCTTGGAAGTTCGAGTCTTCTCGACCGCACCACCCTGCGCTCTTTGAGCTTCGGGTGGCTTACGTCATATAAATCTGAACATTTCGGTGTTTTTTTGCCTTCCGGGCAGAATTCCCTTCTGCCTACCTTTGCGTATCGCCAGACTTTTTCAAAGCATTTTAGCTGGCGTGGTTTTTTGAAAAAACATCAGCGCAGAGGGGAATCCATGCCGATCAGCACGCAATACCAGCCGGTACTTTCTAACGATCTCACCGCCATCATCGCCAGCGGGCAGACGACGTCCGGCGAAATCGATCTAAACGGGAATACGCTCTGCGGGTTGTTCCTGCCGTCTACCTTTGACGGCAGCGCCATTACGTTCGAGGCGGCGCATACTTCCGGCGGCACATACGTGGCCGTGCAGGACGGGGCGGGAAACGCGGTAAGCAAGACCGTATCGGCCAGCAAATACATCACGCTTAATCCTGCGGATTTCGCGGGTATCCGGTTCCTGCGCCTCGTGGCGGGCACGGCGCAATCGGCGACCGACACCGTTATCACCTTGGCAGTGAGGCCGGTCTGATGAGCCTGCTCTTTTTTTCTAAAAGCAAGGCGAGCCTAGGCCTGCGCCTGGTGGCGTTCGGCGGTTACGTGCCGGTATCGCTTTCCAATAATGCGGCGACGCTTTACGACCGCGTGGAGACGCGCTGCTCCGTGAAAACAGGCGGGCAGGCCTGCAATAACATTCGCCTGGTGTACTGCAATGTCTATGTGGATAGCGCAGGCGGCGGCGAAATCAACGGCTCGCACAGCATCACCATCGAAGCGGCGCTGGAATCGGTTTCTCCTTCCGCCGTGCAGCGCGTGACGTTTGCGGGCAGCAACACGGTGACGCTGGCGCCAGGCGAGATTGTTGTCAGCGATCCGGTGCCTGCCTCCGCTTTTTCGCTTACCAGCTATGCTGCCGGGAAAGCATTTTTCGCGCGCACCGGCGTGACGGTCATGGCAGGGAATAACTGGCCGGTGTCTTCCGGCGTCTCGGCGATTTCCGGGGAAGGGGGCAAGGCGTCGGCGGGCGGGAGTTCGCAGATCCTTGCCACCGGCTCGCTGGCGGGATCGAACAACGTAGCGGGGCTGGTGCCCGCGGCGGTCGTCGGCGAGTGGGCGGGTACGCCCGACGTGTCGCTGTTCATGGTAGGCGATTCCATCGTGTTCGGCCCTTCCACGGGCAAGGATGATGGATCCGGCTCCGGCGGCAAGGGCGGATACGTGACGGCTGCCACCAAGTTGGTGAACGGGCGCACGATCCCCAGCTGCAAAATGGCGCGCGGCGGCGGAAAAGCGACGGAATGGAACTTAACCAATAATCTGCGCACCCATATCATGCAGTACTGCACGCATATGATCGACGATTACGGCGCCAACGATATCCGCTCCGGCGACACATACGCCAATATCATTGGCGCGCGGCGGGGCTTGTGGGAGCTGTTTAAAGCCAACGCCAAAGGTGCGCGCCATGTCTGCGCGGCGTATGTGGGACCGAATACCACCTCCACCGACGACTGGGTGACGCTTGCCAATCAGAGTTATTTCAATGCCGGCTTCGGCATCGGCGGCACGGCGGAGCAGATTAACGCTGCGATCATTGCCGATGTGGGTACGCGCGTAGATTCAACCTTCAACG
>CAYMDD010000028.1:0-5067 GCA_964389045.1 uncultured Rickettsiales bacterium | reverse complement strand
ATTATTGGTGCGATGTCACGGAGACGACGAAATGGGTGGTGAACGGCGTGGCAAATTATGCCACCGCGCATAACGACGGGTTGCACCCCTCACTGGCGTTGCATGCATTGGCGGCAAGCGGCCTGAATACGCTGGCTGCGACGTGGGGCTAGCTGACCGGCTCGGTGCTCTCCAGCAGGCGGAAGCCTTCCAAGAACTGCGTGGGCGCGCCGTAGGCGTCTTCCAGTCCGTCCATTAGTGACATATCGGAGGGCGCCTTGTCGGTGCGCTTGATGCTGCCGTCGATCACGGCGCCGTCGGCAATGGCGAGTGACTGGTGCATCACTACGCCTTCGACGATGGCGCTGGAAAACAGGCTTACCTGGCGGGCGCGGATCAGGCCTTTGACTCGCCCATAGACGTGCACGATCTCCGCCGTCACTTCTCCGCCGATCACGGCGTGCTTGCGGATCACCAGCGTATGGCAGTGGATGTTGCCGTCGATCTTGCCGTCGAAATCGATGGTGCCCTCGCTGATGATGTTGCCGAGCAGGTTGAAATCGCTGGCGATGACGGATGGCACCAGCTTCGCGCCGGTATAGGATTCCTTTGGCGCGGGGCTGGGTGCGCGCCTAGCGTTCGCGGAGGCGCTACTCTTTCGAAACATAGTGCTGTGCCTGGAGGAAATTGAGCGGGTTTAAGGGGCGGTCGTTATACCGCACTTCGTAATGCACGTGTGCGCCCGTCGAACGCCCGGTGCTGCCCTGGATGCCGATGACATGGCCTTTGGCAACCTGTTCGCCCTCGCGCACGCGAATTTCGCTCAGATGCCCATAGCGCGTGACGATGCCGTAGCCGTGATTGATGTCCACGGTGTTGCCGTACGCGCCGTTCCAGCCGGCGCTGGTAACTTGCCCGGCGTTGGTGGCCTGCACTTTCGCGCCTGGAGGGCCGACCAGATCGACGCCTGCGTGGAAGGCGAGCCTGCCGTTGAAAGGGTCGATGCGGCGCCCGAACAGGCTGTTGGGGGAAGCGCCGCGCACCGGCATGGCGAGCGGCAGCTTGTCCACGATCCTGTCAAGCGCGGCAAGGCGGTCGAGCGGGGCGAAAAGATCCGAGGGGATTTCGGCGCTTTGCGAAAGGTCTGCGGCGATGAACGGCCCGCCTTCGCCCTTGGCTTTGGCTTCCGGCAACGAGGCTTCCTTGTTTTGCAGCTGTTTGGGATCGAGACCGGTTTTGCGGATGACATCCTCCAGGTCTGCGATCTTGCCGTTCGCTTTTTCGCGCACCGTATGGATAATGGTTTCATTGGTGGTTTTAAGCTCGCGCACGCGCGTTTCCAGGAAAGCGATGCGTGCGACGAGCTTATCCTGGTCGAGCGCAGTGAAGGAATAGGAAGGGTCGGTGAGCGGCGGGGTGAAGCCTTGCGCCACGGGCGCCAGATTCTGCGGTTGCAGCGTGGGGCCGAAATACTGGAAATTGGTGTCGATGCGCGAATTAGCGACCGATTTCAGCGTCTGGTCTTTCTCCGCCAGGGTGGTTTTCGCGGCCATGTAATTGCCGGTGAAATACGACACGCCCGCGATGGAAGAAGCGGCGAGCATCATGATACAAAACTGGATTTTGCCGCTAACGGCGAAGTGATTAGTATCGTGCTCGGAGATGACGATTATGCTGCGCTTATGGAAAAGTTTGCGTGTGAAATTGCAGGCTGAACGGAGGAGCCTTGGAAACCGCATGCGAAATTACTCCCGTTGGTGAATCTTAACAACGCAATTATTTGGATTCGTCTTAAGCGTTGCGTTGCAGCAGCGCCGCGAAAAACCCGTCTACCCCGTCTTGGCGCGGAGTGAGCCTTAGAAAAGGAGAGGAACGCTCCCTCGCTTCGGCAGAGGTCTTATCCCATATTTCATGCACCGAAACAACCCTGAAAATATTACAAGTTTTTAAGAACGAATTCACCTGCGCTTCATTTTCTACCTCCAGTAGCGAGCACGTGGCATAGACCAATACCCCCCCCGGTTTCACCAGCCGCGCGGCGCTTTGCAGAATGCGCGCCTGCACTCCCAGCACCTCGCGCAGATCGCTCTCGGTGAAGCGCCATTTCAAGTCGGGGTTCCGCCGCCACGTGCCGGCGCCGCTGCACGGCGCATCGACCAGCACGATATCGGCGGAATCCTTGTGCCGCTTGATGAACGGATCCGATTCGGAAGCGATGACGTGCGTCTGCACATTGTCCACGCCCGCACGCTTGAGGCGAGGCCGGATCTGCTCCAGGCGCTTGGGCGAAGTATCCCAGGCGAGGATGCGCCCCTTGTTCTGCATCATCGCGGCCAGGGCAAGCGTTTTTCCGCCCGCGCCGGCGCAGAAATCGATTACCTTCTGCCCCGGCTTCGCGCCCGTGATGAGCGCCACCATCTGCGACCCGGCGTCCTGCATCTCGAACAGCCCTGCCTTGAAGCTTTCCGTCCCGAACACCGGCGTGCGCCCTTCCAGACGCAACCCTACCGGGGAGAGGGGCGTGGCGGAGGTTGCTACGCCTTCGGCGGCCAATTGCGCCTGCAGCGCATCGCGCGTGGTCTTTAAGGTATTGGCGCGCACATCCACCGGCGCCTGCGCCTGCATCGCCTCCAGCTCCGCCTGCAACTCGGCGGCGAAAATTCCCTCGAAATACGGCAGAAGCCAGGCGGGGGTATTCAGCCGCGCTTCCTGCGCCATATCGGCATGCAGGAGAGGCTTGCCGCGCAATGCCTTCGCATACGCTTTTTCTTCCGCCGAAAGCGGGGCGGGGGCATGGCGTTCGCTGCTGAAGAGCGCGGGGATATTTTCTTCCCCGCGCAAGGCCAGCGCGGTAAGGATCAGGCGGCGGGCATTGGGTGGGTTGTCATTCCGGCGAAGGCCGGGATCCAGGGCAGCTTGCTCCGCCGGTGAGGATGCTCCGGATTCCGCAACAAGTGCGGGATGACGGGTAATATACCACTCCAAGCTCGCCTTGTGCCTTAAGCACCAATAGACCATCTCGGCGATCGCGCCGCGGTCTTTGGAGCCGATGTAGCGGCGGGCGCGGAAATAGCGGTCGATTAACGCATCGGCAGCGATGCGCTTTTCAGAGCGCCAGCTGGAAAAAAGCTGATCGAGAATCTCGATGGCAGTCTGGATGCGGGAGGCAGGGAGCATGGCGGGCGGCTTGAAGCTTACCCTTCCATCCGGTAATTCGGCGCTTCACGGGTAATGGTGATATCGTGCGCGTGGGATTCGCGCAAGCCGGCAGAAGTGATCTGCACGAATTCGCAATGCGCCTGCATCTCGGCGATGGTGGCGTTGCCGGTATACCCCATCGCGGCTTTCAAGCCTCCCACCAGCTGATGGATGACGCTCGCCGCAGAGCCTTTGAAGGGAACCCTCCCTTCCACGCCTTCCGGCACCAGCTTTAAGTTGTCCGACACTTCCTGCTGGAAATAGCGATCCGCCGAGCCTCTGGCCATCGCGCCGACGGATCCCATGCCCCGGTATCCTTTATAGGAGCGACCCTGGTAGAGAATCACCTCGCCGGGGCTTTCCTCCGTGCCGGCGAAGAGCGAGCCGAGCATGACGCAATCGGCGCCCGCGGCGATGGACTTGGCCAGGTCGCCGGAGAATTTCACCCCGCCGTCGGCGATGACGGGGACATCCGCCTTGCGCGCCACTTCCACCACGTCCATGATGGCCGAAAGCTGCGGCACGCCGACGCCCGCCACGATGCGCGTGGTGCAGATCGAGCCGGGGCCAATGCCGACCTTGACGGCGTCTGCGCCTGCGGCGATCAGCGCTTCCGCCGCCTCTTTGGTGGCGATGTTGCCCGCGATCAGCTGGGTATGGCCTGTTAAGTGTTTTTTTACCTCCTTCACCGCGTCCAGCACGCCTTTGGAATGCCCATGGGCAGTATCGACGATGATGACATCCGCGCCCGCATCGCTCAACATTTCGGCGCGCTTCAAGCCTTCCGCGCCGGTGCCCGTGGCGGCGGCGACGCGCAGGCGGCCTTTCTCGTCTTTGCAGGCGTTGGGGAAGGCTTCGGCCTTTTCGATGTCTTTCACCGTCATCAGCCCGATGCAGCGATAAGCTTCATCCACCACCAGCAGCTTCTCGATGCGGTACTGGTGAAGGAGCTTCTTCGCCTCGTCGCGGCTTGCGGCTTCGCGCACGGTGATGAGGTTGTCCTTGGTCATCAGCTCGGCGATTTTCTGAGCGGGGTCGGAAGCGAAGCGCACGTCGCGGTTGGTGAGGATGCCGGCGAGCCTTCCGCTGCCAGATTCCACCACCGGCACGCCGGAGATGCCGTACCTGCGCATCAGCTCCAGGGCTTCCGCTAATGTCGCTTCCGGCGCGATGGTTACAGGGTTCATCACCATGCCGGATTCGAATTTCTTGACGCGCCGGACTTCGTCCGCCTGCTCTTCCGGCGTCATGTTCTTATGGATGCAGCCGATGCCGCCCGCCTGCGCCATGGCGATGGCGAGCCTGGATTCGGTGACGGTGTCCATCGCCGCGGAAATGAGGGGGATGCCCAGGCGGATCGTCTGCGTCAGCCGCGTGGCGGTATCGGCCCGGACGGGGAGGATTTCGGAATAGCGGGGTTTTAAGAGAACGTCGTCGAAGGTAAGGGCGGTATGAATATGCATGCAGCTTCCAAAGTATGTTCAATGCCGGATGCTTCACAGTTGTACGGGGAGGGAGGCTTGCTTGTCAAAGCAATTGCTGGAAGAAAACGCCCCACCGGCAGGCGCTTGCGAAGCGCCTGCCGGTGGGTGGCGTCAGTCGCGGTCGTGCTCGAAGTCCACGCCCCGCTTGTAAGCTTCCGCGCGGAGCTTGGCGATGAGCGCAACGGAATCGCTGCAGTTTATGTGCTGCACTTCGCCGGTCGTGCCTCCGCCCTCTGCGAATCCGATATGCATCACCTGGACGACGTATCGCTCCTGGTTGTGCATATCCATGCGCCTGGTGGAGCACACGAAGATGAGTGCCTTCTTCTTGGCATCATCCTTCGTCACAGCGTCCGTCCAGCTGCCAGACTGAGGCATTGCATCTGCCCTCGAATCGCTTTTACGG
>CAYMDD010000027.1:7136-11061 GCA_964389045.1 uncultured Rickettsiales bacterium | reverse complement strand
CCTCTTAGGGCTGTGCACCCAGACGCACTTGGATGGCGCGGTCAGTAGGCTTGCACCGGTGGAAAGCGGGCAAACGGGCACGGACAGGCTTTAACGCTGTGAAATTTGCGCGGACATTTCTATTCCTCGCGCTGGCGGGTGTTGTATCTCCGGCCTTGGCCGGCAATACGCCGCGCGCGGTCTTTGAGGCAATGAACGCCTGCGTTCAGGGCGATGCGAAGCCTTGCCGCAGCGAGGTGACTGCACGCTCGGCGCCGATTTTCGACCGGTTCGTCTCTTACGGGCTGGTGCGCTGCATGCCTAAGGACGCGCGCTACATGGCGGATATCCCGGAAGGAAAATACGTCACCGTGCGCGGCAGCACACGTGCTTTAGGCGGTGACCGCGAGCGGTTTTTCCGCCTGTGGATGCTCAAGGAGCAGGGGGCATGGAAGCTTGATATCCCGCAGACGCTCCAGGCTGCTAACGGCCCGAACTGGGAAAAGCAGCTGGACACTGCGGAAAAGCTTTACCGCATGCTGGAAATACAGTCGGGTGAAAAGCTGGGCTGCGAGGCGGTGCAGGCGCTGGTCAAGAAGTGAGCGCACCGGCAATGCTCGAAGATGTATTCTTCATCTTCACTGGCGGTACGATTGATGCAAAGCCCTACGCGCCGCCGCATACGGCGGAAAATCCGCCGCCGCTGGTGGAGAATTATGAGAAGAGCCGCGTGCCGCAAGTGTTAGAAGAGTGCTGCGGCGTTGTCCTTGACCCCAGGCAGTCGGTGCAGATGAAGGCCAAGGACAGCAATCTCTTTACCAATGACGATATGGCGGCCATCGCCGATCTTGTCTGGCAACGACGAGAGCGCCATATCGTCATTACCCACGGCACTGACAAGATGCCGGAGAATGCGCGCCGCTTGTCCGCTTTTTTAAAAGATAGGCAGCTCACGGGCAAAGCCGTTGTCTTTACCGGCGCGATGGTGCCGCTCTCCATGACCTATAGCGACGGCAGGGAGGGCGACGGTCTGAGCAATTTGAAATACCTGATCGGGCGTTTGGGCGAAAAGAATATTCCTGACGGCATATGGATTGCCGATAAAGGGGAGTTGATGAATCCTGCCCGGCTGGTGAAGGACAAAGCGGGTAAGCGCTTTGTCGAGCACCTGCTTTATATGCGCTAAACGCGCTTGCGTATTTTCGCTAAAGGATGCTTCTGCTCCACCACCTCGCGTAAGTGCTTCCCCGCCACGTGCGTATAAATCTGCGTGGTGGCGATATCGGCATGCCCCAGCAATTCCTGGATGGCACGCAGATCCGCGCCTCCTTCAAGCAGATGCGTGGCGAAGGAATGCCTGAGCGTATGCGGGGAGATGCTTTGCGGATCGAGGCCGCTTTGAAGAGCGGCTTCCTTGAGCAGCAGCGCGAATTGCTGACGGGTGATATGCCCTTCGCGGCTGTGGGCGGGAAAAAGCCAGAGGGACGGCGCGCCGCGTGTTAAAAACCGCACGCGCACGTTGAGATAGGCGCGGACGGCTTCCTGCGCGGCAGCGTGGAGCGGCACCAGGCGCTCCTTGTTGCCCTTGCCCGTGACGGCGATCATGGCGGGGGCGGAGGCGCGCTTGCTTAAGAGGAACTGGACGGCATGGAGCGGCAGCGTCACCAGTTCGGAGACGCGCAGGCCCGCGCTATAGGTCAGCTCCACCATCGCGCATAGGCGCAAGGCTTCCGGCGTGCCGCCCTGCACGGTTTCGAGCAATTGCCGCACATGGGCTTGGGTGAGCGTGTCCGGAAGCTGTCGGCCTTGCTTGGGGGTGCGGAGCGATGCGGCGGGATTGTCCTGGCGCAGCCCGTCGGTGTAGAGGAAAAGATAATACTGCTTGAGTGCGGAGACGCGCCGCGCCAGCGTGGCGGGCGTCATACCCTGGCGGCTGCCATGGGCGATATAGGCTTCAAGCCGGGCGGTGTCCGCATCCGCGGCGTTCGGCAGATACGCAAAAAAATCCAGCAAATCGCGCTTGTAGGCGGCAAGCGTATGGGTAGAAGCGCCGCGTTCGGCGCTCATCATTTCCAAGAATGCGTCGAGGGAGGGGTGCGTCAAGGCGAGGGGCGGGCGAGACGCTTGGGGTCGAGCGGTTTTTCCACGATGCGCGAGGCGATAGGCGGCTCGTACATCATCAGGAATGCGGCGCCGCTCAAGAGCGCGATGGCCAGCCCGCAGACGGCCATGAGCAAAGGGGGGGAACGCCGCCGCGAGCGAGAAGGCGAGTATTGCATTTTCCGCGCTTTCCGTTAACGTCGCCGCTGATGGAGCAAGCGGCAACGGGTGATGCATGGGCAGTGAAGCAAAAAAACGGATAAAAGCCAAGCCGAATATTGAAGGTCACCTGGTGCTGGTGGGCTTGATGGGCGCAGGCAAGACGACGATCGGCAGGCGGCTGGCGCAATCGCTCTCCCTGCCGTTCGTGGATGCCGACCAGGAAATCGTCGAAGCCGCCGGTTGCAGCATCGCCGACATTTTCGAAATCTACGGCGAGGAAGTCTTCCGCGACCTGGAGCAGCGCGTGATGCTGCGGCTGCTGGAGGCGGAGCCTAGTGTCATCGCCACCGGCGGCGGGGCGTATATCAACCCTGTCATCCGCGCGGGCATCCGCAAAAAAGGCCGCGCCATCTGGCTGAAAGCCGACTTGGATGTGCTGCTGGAGCGCGTGGGCAGGCGCGACACCAGGCCTCTCTTGAAAAGCGGCGACCGGAAAGCCATCATGGCGCGGCTGATGGAGGAGCGCTATCCGGTCTACGAGGAGGCGGAGCTGGTGATCGACAGCAACACCGGCTCGCACGAAGGCGTGGTGGAAGCGATTGTGGATGCGCTCGCCGCGCGCGAAGGTGTATAGAAAAACGCATGGAAACCCTTCCCGTCGCGCTCGGAGACCGGGCTTATGATATATTGATTGCAGACCGGCTGCTAGGCAAAGCAGGCGCGCACTTGGAAGGAATCACCACCGGCGGCAAAGCGCTAATCGTGAGCGATGAGAATGTGGCGCGCCTCTATTTGCACCGCCTGTGCAATGCGCTTGAAGCGGCCTCCATCCGCTATACGCCGGTTATCCTGCCCCCCGGCGAGCAGAGCAAATCTTTCGCCGTGCTGGAAAACCTCTTGAATCAGCTGCTCGACCAGCGCCCCAGCCGTAAGACGCTGCTGATTGCCCTGGGCGGCGGCGTGATCGGGGATTTGACAGGCTTTGCCGCGAGTATCGTGCTGCGCGGCGTCGATTTCGTGCAGATCCCGACCACGCTGCTTGCGCAGGTGGACAGCTCGGTTGGCGGCAAGACAGGAATCAATGCGCGCCAGGGAAAGAACCTGATCGGCAGCTTCTACCAGCCGAAGCGCGTGTTGATCGATACCTCCACCCTTTCCACCCTGCCCAGGCGCGAGCTGCTTTCCGGCTATGCGGAGGTGGTGAAATACGGGCTTCTGGGCGATGCCGCGTTTTTCGCTTGGCTGGAGGAAAATGGCAAGGCGGCGCTGGACGGGGACACCGAAAAGCGCATCCGCATGATCCGCCATTGCTGCGCCATGAAGGCTAAGATCGTGGCGGAAGACGAGCGCGAAAGCGGCATCCGCGCGCTGCTCAACTTAGGCCACACGTTCGGCCACGCCCTGGAGACGGAAACCGGCTATGGAGATGATCTGACCCACGGCGAGGCGGTGGCCGTCGGCATGCATCTGGCGTTTCGCTTCTCCGTTCAGCTTGGCCTCTGCGCGGAAGAAGACGCCGCGCGCGTCGAGCGCCACCTGCGCGAAATCGGGCTGCCCGTATCTCCGCGCGATATCCGCCAGCATTGGGACATCGAGGCGCTGATTCGGCACATGGCGCAGGACAAAAAAGCCGAAGACGGGCATTTCACCTTCATCCTCGCCCGCGCCGTCGGCCAGGCATATG
>CAYMDD010000027.1:0-7126 GCA_964389045.1 uncultured Rickettsiales bacterium | reverse complement strand
TATGTGGCCAAAGCGGTGGAGAAAGCGCGGCTTCACGACTTTTTGATTGCCGCGTGCTAAACCATGACCAATGACGAAGGCGTCTTCATCGAATTCCAGCGGATCGGCAACCAGCTGAAGGTGACGGCCATCGATCCGGTGACGGCGCGGGAAGTCTCCGTTATTGCGCCGGTTTCCTTATCCAAGGAGGAGGCGTCGCAGCTCGCACTGCGCAAGCTGCGCTACGTGCTGGAGAAAAAGCCGTGAAGCTGCCTCGAAAATTCCGCCGCCTCTTGCGCCGCAAGAAAAAACCCGCGCGCAAAGCGCCTGCGCCGCGGCGCATGCCCGTGCTCGATTCGGGCAGCAGCCGCAGCAAGGGGGGAAGCGGCAATCCCCGTGGCAACAGCGCAAAGAAAGCGCCTCCGCGCAAGCGTTATAGGCGCGTGCACCCGGTCAAGCGCTGGTTTCGCTGGCTGTGGTGGAAATGCAAGCGGGCGCTGATCCTGGCGGGCATTCTCCTGCTCCTTGCCTTCGGCTGGACCTGGTTCACTCTTCCGCCCATCGACCGGCTTGCCCATGTCACCAAAATGCCGAGCATCGTGCTGCGCGATGCGGACGGGCGGATTATTGGCTCCTACGGTGACGTGTACGGTGAATTTATCCCCTATGTCGATCTGCCACGCTCATTGATCGACGCCGTGATTGCCACCGAAGACCGCAACTTCACCCATCATTTCGGCATCGACCCTTTGGGCCTGGCGCGCGCCATCTACGTCAACACCCGTGAAGGGAGGGTAAGGCAAGGCGGCTCCACCATCACCCAGCAATTGGCCAAGAACGTCTTTCTTACGCCTGAGCGCACCCTCTGGCGGAAATTGCGTGAAATGCTGCTCGCCTTCAAGCTGGAGGCGCGCTACAGCAAGGAGCAGATCCTCACCCTCTACGCCAACCGCGTCTATCTCGGCGCAGGTACGTACGGGGTGGATGCCGCGGCGCGCCGCTATTTTGCCAAGTCGGCGCGCGATTTGAACTTAAGCGAATCGGCGGTGATCGCGGGACTGCTCAAAGCCCCGTCGCGCTATGCGCCGACCGGCAACCCGCAGGCGGCGCAGGCGCGCGCCGAGCAGGTGCTGGTCAACATGCAGGACGCAGGCTATTTGAGCGAGTCGCAGCTGGCCAAAGGCAGGGCGGAGCTGAAAGCGATGCTCAAGCGACAGATCGCCCAGCCGCGCGGCGCGCTTTACTTCACCGACTGGGTGGTAGACCAGCTGCCGGACATTATAGGCAACGCCGAAGCTGATCTGGAGGTGAAGACCACCCTCAGGCTCAACCTCCAGCAAAGCGCCGAGCAGGCGGTGGCCTCCGTCATGGATGCCCAGGGCGAGAGCGTTTTGGCGGGGCAGGGCGCGCTGGTCGCCATGCAGCCCGACGGCGCGGTGGTGGCGATGGTCGGCGGGCGCTCCTACGGCGAAAGCCAGTTCAACCGCGCCACGCAAAGCCAGCGCCAGCCCGGCTCTGCGTTCAAGCTGTTCGTTTACTTAACCGCGCTCGAAGGCGGCATGTCGCCGGAGAGCACCGTGGAGGACGCGCCCATTCAGATCGGCAAATGGCGCCCGCAGAATTACCGCAGCGGCTACCAGGGCGCGATGCCGATGCGCGATGCGCTGGCGCAGTCGATCAATACCGTCTCCGTCTCGCTCTCCGAGCGCTTCGGGCGCGCGAACGTCATCGCCATGGCCGAGCGCTTAGGCGTCACGTCCGAATTAAAGCCCGACCCCAGCTTGGCCTTGGGATCGGGCGAGATGAACCTGCTGGAACTGACGGCGGCCTATGCGCATCTGGCCGCAGAAGGTACTGCCGTCACGCCCTATGCGATCACGGAAGTCAGGGATACGGAAGGCCGCATCTTCTACCGCCGCGGCAGCCCGTCCAGGCCGCAGGTTCTTTCGCGCGAAACGGTAGGGATGATGGACGACATGCTGATGCAGGTGGTGCGCGCGGGCACCGGACGCGCCGCCCAGCTGGGGCGCGACGCGGCAGGCAAAACCGGCACCACCTCCGATTACAAGGATGCCTGGTTCATCGGCTTTACCCCCGATCTAGTGGCGGGCGTCTGGGTCGGCAACGATGATGCTAGCCCAATGAAAAAAGTCACCGGCGGCATGCTGCCCGCCGCCATCTGGAAGCAGTTCATGGGCGCAGCCTTGGCGGGCGTTTCGCCCAAGCCGATTTACACCGCCAGCCGCGGCTTCTCCCTCGAAGGCCTGCTCCCCTGGCGCGACAGCCCCGCGCCGCCGCCGGCGCAGCGCCCGCAAGCGGGAGGCGAGGATTTCGAGCTGGGGCCTTCCTTCTGGGACAAGCTGGAGAAAAGCGGCAAGACGGAGTACAAATACCCCTCGCAGCAGCCAAACCGCTGAAACAACCAATGGTCACCCCGGCCCAGAGCCAAGATGACAGATACCTTCAAATTAAGTTCTTTTCTGCGCGGCGCGGAACTCCGTCGGTGAGCTGCCTGCCATTTCCTTGAACACGCGGTTGAACGAGGCGATGGAATTGAAGCCCACCTCAAAGGCGATCGTCGTGACGGGAACATCCTCCGCCGTCAGCCGCGCCTTAGCCTCGCGGATGCGGTATTCGTTGATGAGTTCGTTGAAGTTTTTGTGAAAATACGTGTTGATGATGCGCGACGCCTGGTGTTCCGACATGTGGAGCTTCTTCGCCAGCCCTTCGCGGGAAAGCCCCATTTCGCGGTAGATCTGCTGCTGCTCGAGCAGCGCTTTTAAGCGCTCCACCATCTGCTTGTCGGCTTCCGGGTTACGGAGCGCCTTAGCGGCGTTCGTGCTGGACGCGGCCATGAGTTCGATGTCGAAAATATCGTAGAACACGCGGAAGATCGAGGTCAGCACCAGGTAGATGAAAGCGATGCGGATGCCGGTTAGGGTGAGCAGCGCATTGCCGGGCGTAATCTTCTGCGCCAGGCTCAACAGATCGATAAGGATGACGAATACGTTCAATCCCACCAGCGACAGGATCAGCCAGTATTTATGCTTGCGGTCAACGTCATCGACCGCGATGCGCGCCGTGGACCGCGCGAACAGCAAGACCAGCAGCAGAAAAATCAGCGAGGCGCTGAAGACGTTGTAGAGCATCCGCAAGGATTCGGTCGGGTAGCAGGTTTTATCCAGGCACACTTCCGTGGAAAAAAGGGTGACGTAGATGAACCCGCCGCCGCCCAGCAGCGGCAGCAGCAGAATGCCCCAGTACGGCCAGGCGGGAATCCGCCCCTCCAGAAACTGGATCACCAGCAGGAAGCTTGCCGCCACGTTCATGCTCGCGCCCATCAGCAGCAGGCCTTTGACCTGCGTGCTTTCGCCAATGTCTCCAAAAATGGGCAGCAGCGGGATAATAAACGTGCAGGCGAGCGTCAGGAAGTAAAATATCGGCACCACGTTATCGCCGTCGCTTTTGGCCGAGCATAAGAGAAACGCGATCACGAAAATGCACGGGGCAATGGCCACCAGTTGCAGCGCTTGGGTAATGGTCAGCAGGATTTCGGTCACGGCGGCAAGGCGATAAGAGTGCGAAAGATAGAGAATAACCCCAGCCTATTTTGCACCACAAAAATTAAAATAAGATAAAATTAAATATAAGCTATTTACTTTTAAACTTATTATCGCTTTTCGAGCTTCTTATCCAGCGCATGCAGCCGCTCGGTGATGAAATACTGCATAAAGCGCAGATCCTGATCGGTGATGTGCTTGGCGTTGTCTTTGATGGCTTCCATAATGCTGAGCGCATCGTCCATTTCACCGCGTTTTTCATGCACCACCGCCACCAGCTGCTGCGCCCAGGCGGGTACGTCCGGGTGAAGTAGCGGCTGGGCGACTTTAAGCGCCAGCTCCATGTCATTCAGCTTGTGCATGGAAAGGTAAATCGCCTGGATCATCCACCACCATTTGTGTGCAGGGTCTTTCATGGCATGGGCGTAAAGGTAATCGACCACATAGCGCACATCGGGCGTGTTCTGCGTCTGCGCGAAATAATAGGCGGCCATCGCCGCGATCATGTCAGAGCGCGGATCCAGCCGGTCAAGCAACGTAAACCACTGCGCGAGCTTTCCGTAATCGTAATTTTTCAGCGGGGTGAAACGCCCGAACCCGTCGCCGCTGTTCTGCAAGGTCAGCGCCAGGATGCGGAAAAACACTTGCGAATCGCCCAAGGATACCGCCTCCACGCCTTCGGCTCTGGGCGCCGGCGGCACGATGTCCATGTTCGGCTTCATCCCCCGCACCTGCCAGGAATAGGCCATCTGCGCTGCGGTCAGCGTCAATAGCAGGAGAGTCGATGCATGCGTGCGCATTGTTTTAAAACTGCTTGCGCCGGAAATCGATGACCGACACCGCCAGCAGCAGCGGAACGTAAATGGCCGCTTGCAGCAGGATCAGCATGACATGATCGAAAGACGGAGACCCGTACACCAGCCATTCGCTCTTGGCGAAGAGGTCAAGCCGCGGCATGAACAGCGAAACGAAATGCAGGATATATTTAAGCATCGGGTCTTTACTTGCGGCAAACGCCGATTCGGCGGTCAGCAGGAAATAAATAGCGATGCGCGCGAACACGTAAAACCCCAGCGAGGCCAGCACCGCGCTGACCGCGCTTTTCACGATCAGCGCCAGCGCCAGCGCGACGGAAGCGACAATCCATGTCTCCAGCAATAGGCTCATCCCCCATGCGGCATAGCCGCCTAAGCTTTTGATGCCTGCCAATGCCAGGATGACTAGGGTGGGAAGGATCAATAGCAACGCACAGAACGCAAAGCCCAGCCAGTACTCGAGCACCAGCCGTGCGCGGGAAACGGGCCGGGAGAGCATCACATCGATCTCGCGGCTGTCGAACTGATGGCGGATATGGAAGCAAATGAACACGCTTAAACCCAGTGCCAATACAAAACGCGCCGCGCTGCCCGCGAATACCAGCGTCATCTCCCGGTTTTCCAGGAAAGCGGTATTGCCGATGGCGGCGGAAAGCATCGAGGCGACTAAGATGGCGGCGAACATCCCGCCGAACAGCTTATCGCGGAAGGAGGAAAGCAGCAGGTAGCGCGTATACGTCGGAAGCGGCATGGGCTAAAACGCGATGGGGCGCGGATCCTGGATGAATTTCTGGTAAAGCGATTTATCCGCTTCCTGCACCGTGCCGCGGCTGTCGAGGATGGTGGCGCGAATGAAGATGACCAGCTCCTTGGTGGTATTGTCGCGTGAGATGCCTTTGAAAAGGTTGCCCACCAGGGGTACGTTCTTCACGCCCGGCACGCCATTATCCTCATTGACCGATTTATCTTCCATCAGCCCGCCGATCACCATCACTTGGCCGCTTTTAAGCTTCAGGATGGAATCCAGCTCACGCACCTCCACCACGGGAATCTGGCTGGTGATGCTGGCGGCGGCGCCCGAGCTTTGCGAAGCGAGGTAGGCCACCGCCGGATCGTTGACGAAGCTGGTGATGCGCGAGAGGGTGGGGCGAACGTTTAAGGTCACCTCGCTGGAATCGAGGTTGATGGCAGGCATCATGCTCAAAATAATGCCGATCGGCACCGTCTTGATTTCACTGTTGACGGTAATGTCGGTGACGGGGTTGACCGTGCCGGTGGTGGTCTGCCGCTCGATCGACAGCTGGAAGTAAACCTGGTTCTGCGCGAAGGTCAGCACCGACTGCTGGTTGTTGATGGCGTGCAGGCGGGGGCTGGAGAGCGTGCGCGTGCTGCCGAAATTCTCCGTCAGCCGAACGGCGGCGTTCAAGTCAATGCCGCCGATGATATTGTCCTTGCTGATGCTGAACGTGGCCACGTTAGCGGCATCGGAAGCGCCGGCGAAGCGGCTGGTGAAGTTGACGCTTCCCGTGCCTAAGCGGCTCCAGTCGATGCCGCTTTGAAATTCCTGGTCGAGCGTGACTTCGACGATCTTGGCTTCGATCAGCACTTGCGCCGAGGCGTTGGCCTGCATCTTGTTCAAGAAAAGTTTCAGCATCCGGTGTTGCTTCTCGGTGGCCGATACGGTAAGGGTGGCCGCCTGGCGGTTCATGATGTAGAACGCCTTGTCGCTCGACTCCACCGTGCCGCCTCCGGCGGTGGTGCCGCCGACAGCCACATTGCCCGTAGCAGGCGACGGCGCGGTTCCGGCTGCGGCGGTTGCGCCGAGGGCGTTGGGCGGTGCGGCAGGGGGCAGGGCGGGTGGCGTTTCCGCGCTTAAAGCGCGCGCTGCTTGAGCGGCGGCATCGGCTGCGGGCATCTGTGTAGGAAGGCTCGCCTGCGAAACGCGGCTGATGGGCTGGTACGCCAATATCTGCTTCACGCCTTCTTCGAACTGCTTCCAGAAATCGCTGTCCGCCTTCGCGGTGATCGTGGACTGCGAGCCGGTGTTAAGCCCGCTGCTGCCCCCACTGCTGCTACTGCTGCTGCCGCCGGAAGAGCTGCCCGAACTGCCGGACGATCCTCCGCTGCTGCCGCCGCTGGAAAGTACATTGGTGCTGATATTGACGGTGCTTTGCGTTGAGCGCTCCAAATTGAGAAAGTCGATGGAGTAAATATCCACGTATGGCGTGTCGCGCTCGACGCGAAGCACGTTGTTTTTCATGGTATAGCGCAAGCCCGCCAGATCGGCGATGCGCTCGATCACCTCGTTAAACGGCTTGTCCTTGGCGCGGAAGGCGATGCCGCCTGCGATGCCTGCATCGATCTCGATGTCCACGTCCGCCAGGCGCGACAGCTCCAGCAGCACATCTTTAAGCGGCACATCGTCGGTAACGGCGATGGAAACCAGCTTGGTCGCCCCGATCTTCGGAGGCGTCGGCGCGGCAAGGATCGGTGCAATATCCGGGATAGGCGGCTCCGACGAAGCGGCGCCGCTGACGGTCGTTTGAAATTTTTCATAACCCTCAGCGCGGGGATTGGGTGGCGCCTCGGGTTTGAGCATATTGCCATAATCCTGGCGGCTCAGGCCGGCCTTGCGGTCAATGATATCGTGCGTTTTGGGATCGAAAATATCGGGGCCTAGGCTGTCGCAGGCGCTTAAGGCGAACAGGCACACCCAACTCATCCATGCGATCGACGCGGGCTTCAAATGACAACCTATGAAATACAAGTAAG
>CAYMDD010000026.1:9300-11124 GCA_964389045.1 uncultured Rickettsiales bacterium | reverse complement strand
GTGTACGCCAGTCCAACGGTAACAACAGTAATAACGGAGGGAACGACAGCTCGACGCATGAAACTCACGAAGCGAATAACAATGATAATTCGACCCATGAGACGCATGAAGCCAACAACAATGACAGCTCAACGCATGAGTCGCATGAAGCCAACAACAACACCGTCACCTATGACAGCCGTATCGATAAAAGCTCGCATACGCAAACCTACACTGACAGCTCGGTAAAATCCGAGAATACGTTCAGCGGCGGCGAAGTCGTGACGGCGTCGGCTTTGAGCGGTACGGTGGCGGGCAGCTCCTTCACGCTCGATCCCACCACGCCGTACAGCACCGGCAACCAGTTCACCGGCTTCAACCAGGCCACCGGCGTGATGCAGGTGAACCAGAATGCCGGCCTCTCGGGCAACGTCACCCAGGCTGCCGTGACCATTCAGGCAAACATCAACCGTTCAAACTTTTAAGCCATAGGGAAGTGTTCCAGCCGCGGCATCGCGGCTGGAACACTTCTTGAAGGAGTACTTATGCGAAAATTATTGATCATTGCAGCATCGGCCTCCGCTCTTTCTTTTCCGGCACAGGCTGCATTCCTTGAAATGGAAAACATGGCGGAAGCCGATCTGGAGGAAACACGCGGTATGGGCGGACTCGACCCGAATGTATTTAACGTGGCGAACCTGCGGGCGGTAAATTCCGGCAACACCATTGAGAACCCGGTCACGGGCGACAATCTCATCGGCATGAATGCGTTTCAAAATGCGCAAGGCGTTATCAGCGTGGTGCAAAACAGCGGCAACGGCGTGGTGATTCAGAACTCCACTATCGTTAACTTAAGCCTCCAGTAAAACCATGCGGCGCGCGCTGTTGCTTTCGCTCTGTTTTTTGTACGCGGCGGGCGCCGCCAATGCCCAGGAGATGATTCCGGGGCTGGCCGGCGCGGGCAGCGCGGGTATGAAGGTAAAGACGCTGATGGATTTGCGCTTCCAGCGGGTCGCGCGTCAGCAATATGATTTCAGCTGCGGCTCGGCGGCGCTCGCCTCCCTGCTCACCTATCACTACAACCGGCCTATCGACGAGCGCCAGGTGCTTACCGCCATGTTCGAGACGGGAGACCGGGAGAAGATCAAAAAAGCGGGCTTCTCGCTTCTCGACATGAAGAAATATCTGCATTCTATCGGCCTGAAGGCCGAAGGCTACCGCGCCTCGCTCGATAAGCTCACACGTGTTGGAGTTCCTGCCATCGTCTTGATTAACAGCAAGGGGTATTTGCATTTCGTGGTGGTCAAAGGAGCCACCAAGGACCGCGTGCTGATCGGCGACCCTGCTTCGGGCGTAAAAAGCCTGCCCAGAGAAGAATTCGAACGCTGATGGAACAATATCCTTTTCGTCATCACGGACGAGATGGATACGGGGCGGAGGTATTTTAACGCCGCCGAGGACTGGCAGCGACGACTGCGCCCCGTGGGAGACGGCGTGCTGGCGGCGCAGCCTTTAAGCGATCTGGCGGTACATACCGTCATCGCCCCGAATTATTTTTAAAAAAAAGAAAGCGAGCATGTTATGCGCAGTCTTCTTACCGTATCTATGATGCTTCTTTTGCCCGTGCAAGCGGGCGCGGCGCTGGATGAGGCATTCGGGCAACACCGGATGGCGGATATCGAGCTGGATACGATGCGCGGCGGCTTCCTGACCGCGGGCGGGCTGATGATCGATTTCAGCCTGATGCGGCAGACCTTAATCAACGGCGAAGTCATCCACGAAATGCGCGCGGGCAGCGACGCGCTTTCCAATTTCCGCAACACCGGCGCGCGGGCGAACATCCCC
>CAYMDD010000026.1:1827-9290 GCA_964389045.1 uncultured Rickettsiales bacterium | reverse complement strand
CGTGACGTTCATCCGCAACAATGTAGACAATGCGCTGATTCAGAATTTGAATACGCTGGATGTGAATGTGCGCAACGTGCAAAGCATACGCGCCGCACGCAGCTTCGACGCCATCCCGGCGCTTCGCCCGTTCGGCAGCATACACTGAATAAACATCTTTTCAAAAAAAACCCCGCGTTCGGCGCGGGGCGAAAGTCGGATAGGTAGGTTTTACCGCGTGGCGGTATTCGTATCCCCGGCGCCTGTTGCGCCGGTGGTATCGGTCGTTCCTGTCGTCGCGGTTCCGTATGCGCCGTTTGCATTCAGTCCGGCCTGATAGCGGTTAAACCCGTAAGTCGCCGCGGCAAGGGCGACAATGACGGCTGCAACCGCCCATAGCCTGGAGCCGCGAGGTTTATCCGATGCTGTATTGCTTCCTGCATTTGCATTTTGCGTTCTCATAGTAAAATTCCTTTTATTGGATGTGATGAAGTAAGCGCTCGGCCACGACTGTAAAAACCTTTTGCAAAAGCGCTGGCGCGCCTTGCAGATGGCAATGATGTTTAAGAAATAGGGGAAGGCCGTATGGTCTAGCGAGCCGATGACTACCATGTGGCGAAGGGATTAAATTCACTATTGGCAAAAATGGTGAAAAAAGTAAGAAACACATAAGCAAAACCGCAGCCTTGTGCCATGTGACGCTTAAAAATCCTTTTTGCTGCCGTCAGGTGAAGTGATTAATGCGAGCAATGCTCCGGCGGTATCTCTTAGCGCATCCAGTTTCTCTTTGTCACGCTGTTCGAATTGCGCATTCAAACTCAAATCCGCCGCCAATGCGGCGATTACCACAACCGGGCCACGAATTTGATGGATGATTTCGCCGATTGACAGCGTGTCCGGGCCTTGCATTCCTTTTAACGCGGAGTGCGGCGTATCCGCCGTGATAAGTTTTGCGCTGAACTGCTGAAGGGTCTTCATCGCTTTCAATTCCCGCTCCAGCGTATTCAGCGCGTGCGTGCGCTCCGTCACGTCGATCACGGCCATGCGCATGATGCCGCCTATCTCTTCGATCAGCAGGCTTTGCAGCTGCACATAGACCAACTCACTGGCGCGCATGATTTCCAGCTCGCATGCCTCTTTCTTCCCGGTTTCCATCACTTTCTTGCGGTAGAGATAAAACCGTTCCTGGCAGCAGCGCGCCACGAAATGCGCAAACCGCTTGCCGATCAATTCCCACCGGTTTGCCCCTAGCAGCGCGCTCATCGCCAGGTTCGCCTCCAGGATAGTGCCGTCCTCATCCAAGGTGACGTAGCCGATAGGCGCGAAATCGAACAGATCGTGATATTTATCGCGCGAGGCTTGCATCTCGCTGTAAATGTTATTCAGCTCTTCGTTCTGCATGCGCAGCTCGATCTGATAGAGCTGAAGCTTGTAGACCAGATCCTGAATGTCGCCTGCGGGCAGCTGCGCGATATCGCCTTGCGTCATAGCCAAAAGTTGTTCCGCCCGGCGGCGCAGCGCCCCTGAGAATTTTTCTGTATTCATTGCGCGCGTTTTACGCTATCCATGCCGCTGTGAAAAGCGGTTTGATAGCGAAGCGGCCTTTAGCGGGGTTTTACGATAATCGAAGCTAGGCAAGCACGCATCTTTATAAAATTACACCTACGATTAAAATCGCTAATAGGCAATTAGCAGGATCAATCCGCACCAAGCCGGATTGCATTCGCCGCATACGCGGCTTCCCGTACTTTCCCATATTTCATTATCATCTCAAAGGAGAATTATTATGGCTAACAGTAATCAAGGCTCTACGCAGAATGCCGGCAATTTCGCCAACGACCCCGAACGCGCCTCCGAAGCAGGCCGCAAAGGCGGGCAGATGTCCGGCGGCAATTTCGCCAATGATCCCGAACGCGCCTCCGAAGCGGGCCGCAAAGGCGGGCAGATGTCTGCAGGCGGCAGCGGTGGTAGCGGCGGCGGCTCAGGCGGCAGCGGCGGCGGTTCCGGCGGTGGCTCGGGCGGTGGCTCGGGCGGCGGAAGCGGCGGTGGCAGCGGCGGTGGCTCGGGCAGCCGCTAGGCTGGTGAAACCAAGGGAGGCTGCTTCAAAAAAAGCAGCCTCCTTTTGTTGATTCATCCCTCCTTATTCATTGTCCGCGCTTGCTTTGGCATAATGCCTGTTTTCTTAAAAGCACGGCATTTTTCAGCTGACAATATTCCTTAAAGTACTATTGATCATAGGAGAAAACTAATGAGAAAAAACTGGAACTGGTTCAAAGGCGAGCAGGGAAATGCGTCTCATTCCCGTAACCTGCCCGCGCAGCCATCAGGCACGTCGGGCAGCATGCCTGTCTCTTCATCGTATTTCAGGCCGTTGTCACAATTTTACGAGGATATGGACCGCATGTTCGATCATGCCCTTCGCGGGTTCACCCTGCCTGCGCTATTCGGTGGCAGCACCGGCATGCAAAGCATGTTCACGCCCAACGTCGATATCGCCTCGACGGAGAAGGAATACACCGTCACCGTCGAAATCCCCGGTATCGAGGAGAAAGACGTTCGCATCGAACTCACGCGCGAAGGCCAGCTTATCGTGAGCGGTGAAAAACGGATGGAAAATGACAATCAAGGCGCCGATTTCCATCGTATCGAGCGTGCTTACGGCTCTTTTCAGCGCATCTTGTCACTCCCGGAAGACGCGATTCAGGAGAACATCGAAGCCCAGTTCAACAGCGGTGTGCTCACCATCAGCGTCCCGCGCCAGCCTGCAAGCGAATCGCAGAACCGGCGGATCGAGGTTAACGCCGGCGGCAACACGCGCCGCTCGCGTCAGGAGAAGCAGAACGACAACCAGCATGCCCATTCTCATCCTAAGCGTGCGGCTTGATGATGAATAGGAGGCACAGAAACAAAATCGGCTTCTGTGCCTTTTTTTCTGCTCTAAGGCAGTAGGGTAAGATGCATTGGGAATGGAAGCTCGAATCAGGGGAAATCATCTATTCCTGTACAATGCAAATATTCTTAGGGCTGGAGTCCAGCAGCGCCGAATCCATCCTGACACTGGTTCACCCCGACGATAGGCCCCGAGTTGATGCCGCCATCGAGCGGGCGATGGCCGGTGAAGCCCCCTATGCCGCCGAGTTCCGCATCATCACGCCGGACGGGCGGATCCGCTGGGTCGCCGATAAGGGAACGGTGTCATATAACGAAAATGGCTACCCGGTTTCGTTCAGCGGAACATGCACCGACATCACTGGCCAAAAGGCCAGCGAAGAAAATCTCCGCAATCATTCCGAACGGCTCGCATTGCTCTCAGACGCGGCGGATATACTGCTGGCGGCGCGCAATCCGGTGGAATTCCTGAATACGATTTTCGAGCGCTTTTCCAAGGTGCTGGAGCTGGAAATCTATCTGCATTACGTGGTTGCTCCTTCGGGAGATATGCTCAAGCTTGCCGCATGCCAGGGCATTGCGGAACGCTCCCTTCCCCATTTACAACAGATGGCGTTCAACCAAGGCGTATGCGGCACCGTCGCGGCCATGCGGACACCGATGGTGATCGCCGACGTTCAAGGCTCTTCAGACCCTCTTGTGGATGGCATTCGAAGCCTCGGGGTGACCGCGTATGCCTGCCACCCGCTGATTGCCCATGGGCGGCTGGTGGGTACCCTGTCGTTCGGAACGCGCACACAGACGGCGTTCGACGAAGAAGCGCTCGGCCTGATCCGCACCGTGTGCAGCCAGGTGGCGATCGCCATCGACCGCAGGCAATCCGAAGAAGCGCTGCGCGCCAGCGAAGAGCGCTTCCGCACCCTGGTGGAGCAAGTCAAGGATTACGCCATCTTCATGGTCGACCCCAAAGGCTACGCCACCAGCTGGAACGAGGGCGTCAAACGTATCTTCGGCTATGAAGAAGCCGAGTTCGTCGGCCATGATAGCGCGCCGTTGATCTTTCCGCCCGAGGATGTCAAAAACGGCATCCCGCAGATGGAAATGGACATCGCCGCCCGCGAAGGCAGCGCAAGCGATGACCGCTGGATGCAGCGCAAGGACGGCACGCGCTTCTGGGCATCCGGCATGACGTGCTCCCTGCGAGACCAGGGAGGCGAGATTATCGGCTTCACCAAGGTCTTGCGCGATATGACCGAGCAGAAGCGCAACCAGGAGGCGTTGCGGCAGAGCGAAGAATTCAAACGGCGCATCATCGAGGCCACGCAGGATTGCATCAAGGTGCTGGACCTGAACGGCAACCTGATTTCCCTGAACTCAAACGGGCAGGAAGCGATGGAAATCGAAGATCTGCAGCCGTACCTCAACACCCACTGGCCGGATTATTGGCAGGAAGAAGACAGGCAAAAAGCGCAGAAAGCGGTGGAGGCCGCGGCATCCGGCATCAGCAGCCATTTCGAAGGATACCTCGCTTCGTTTAAAACGCGCACGCCGAAATGGTGGCATGTCGCGGTAAGCCCGATACTGGACGGCGATTATCAGCCGATACAGCTACTGGCTATTTGCCGCGACATCACGGACAACAAGCTCCATGAGCAGGAGCTAAAGAAAGCGGTGGAGCGCGCCGAAGCGGCGAACATCGCTAAAACGGAATTCCTGGCCAACATGAGCCACGAAATTAGGACGCCGATGAACGCCATTATCGGCCTAAGCAACCTCCTAAGCTTGAGCCAGCCGCTTAATCCGAAGCAAAGCGAATACTTGAAAACATTGCAGATGAGCGCCGGCGCCCTTCTTGCCCTAATCAACGACCTACTGGATATTGCCAAGATCGAAGCGCGCAACGTTGAGCTGGAACGTGTACCCTTTTCTGTGGTGCAGATCGTGCAGGACGTGTTGGGCATGATGGTGCCGCGCGCGCAGGAGAAGGCCTTAAGCTTCACCATCGAGCAGAAATGCGCCTGCGTGCACCGCCGCATGTTTATCGGCGACCCCGCGCGGCTGCGGCAGATACTGCTGAACCTCTGCGGCAATGCCGTTAAATTTACTGAAAAAGGCGGCGTGCATGTGGAGATACTCTGCGAAGAGACGGAAAACCCTGCAAAGGAAATCATCCGCATCGCGGTAAGAGATACCGGCATCGGCATCCCCAAGGATAAGCAGGAGGCGGTCTTTCATAAATTCGTGCAAGGAGACGCATCCATCAACCGCAAATACGGCGGCACGGGGCTAGGCCTTACGATCACGAAAACGCTTACGGAGATCATGCACGGCACTATCAGCGTGGAAAGCACACCCGGCGAAGGCTCAACCTTCACCGTGTGTATTCCCTTGACGGTAGCCCGGAAAGAGTCGCGCACCAACGAGGATGCCGTTGCGGCGGATGAAAAAACGCGTCAGCCGAAAGCGCCGGCGGAGAAGCCCCGCATCCTGCTGGTGGAGGATTACGCTCCGAACGTGCTGGTGGCCACAACCTTTCTCGATCAATTCGGCTATGCCTGCGACGTCGCGGGTAACGGACAGGAGGCGGTGGAGAAAGTGCGAAACAATGCCTATGCGCTTGTCCTGATGGACGTGCAGATGCACGGGCTGAACGGCCTGGAAGCCACGCAGCTCATCCGCGCTTATGAGCGGGAAAACCGGCTTCCCCGCGTGCCGATCATCGGCATGACGGCGCATGCCCTGGCCGGAGACCGCGAACGCTGTCTGAAAGCCGGTATGGATGATTATATCTCCAAGCCCTTCGACCCGGAAATGCTGCGCGATAAAATCCAGCATTTCGTGCTCAACGCATGATTCCGATGATGGGATATCGTTATTGCAATTTTATCGCCGCTGCCGCTTGATTGGCATGAATGCATTTTTTAAAGGAGAACAGGAATGGCACAAGAGCATAAGAACACCCCCGGCGCCGCTCCGGGCAATAACGCCCTGCGCACCGCGATAGCAGAGGATTACACGGCGAATATGTTTAAGGACGGCCATAACCGTACCGAAGAGAACAGCAACGCGCGCATCGCCCCGGACTATGACCGCGCCGCGCACACGACCGGCGCGGACGACGGCAGCGAAACGGCGCGTGAAGCGGATACGCCTCACCAACCCCTATCCGCCGACGCGCTGAAAAACGTCTCCGACTTCAGCCGCGATTCCCTGGAAGACGTATCGGGCGCCTGAATCCCGTAATGTCGTTTTGCATTGGCATTTATCGCGTTTTCGGCGTACCTAGGCTGAAGCGCTTTTCGCATAGAACAAGCGGCTTCAGCCTAGGATAAACCATACCCCTCACATATCGGATACGCAGGCTTTTATGCTACGGCAGCTATCGCGCCCGCTTAATCGGCGGAAACCAGCTCCTTAATCTTGCGCGCCGCCACCCTTACCGGGTTCGGCATGCCGAGCTTGCCTTTTTCGGAGAGCATGCTGATGCCGATTTCCTCAGCTTCCACAGCGGAGAAGGTTTGCTGCGCCAACATGAACACCTCACCCTCTTCCTTAGCGATATGCCGCTCCAGCACGCCGCGCAACCGGCTTAAGTTTTCCATCCACTCGCTGTCTTCCGCCGAGGTGGATTGGAGTTTAGCCAGCAGCTTGTCGATCTCGTCGTGCTCGTCGAAGGAATGATGGATGATCTGATTCTCCGTCAGCCTGTCGCGCAAGGGCCGGTAGAGCACTTCCTCTTCCGCCTTGCTGTGCATGGCAAGCTCGGTGTGCGCGAGCGAGAGGATATGCTTCCGCCTGTCCGCATCCGGCGCCGCCTCGGCGGAATTGAGAATGCTTAGAACCGTGCGGTGATCGTTTTTCAAAATATCGTAGATTTGCATGGACTTTCTCCTTCAAGGGTTGCCTCTTGGATAAAGCAAATCAGGCATAAGGATTCCATCCGGGCTTGGAGTGAGATGTCCTGGAACTAGAAAAGATGGATTCCGGCAGAGTTATATCTTCTGCATGACCGCGACAGTCCGTCTACGCTCTTTCAGAGTTACGCCGGACACCAGCTTTTCTAAATTCGCTGCGCTCATCAAGAAAAGCTAGGTGGTGGAGGCGACAGGAATCGAACCCGCGACATTCTGCTTGCAAAGCAGACGCTCTACCAACTGAGCTACGCCCCCAACCTCAAAAAAACGCCGTTGCCCGGCAAGGGGCAATACATCTCCGATTGAGGCCTGCGCGTCAAGCGCAATTTTTCCGGGCTTATTCCTGAAGCAGCGTGGCGATTTTGCTCAACGTGCCGTCAAGCCGTGTGGAGATGTCCTCGATCTGCTGGCCGAGCTGTTGGTTCTGGCTCTTCAACGACCGCGCCGCCTGCATCAGCTCGTGCTTTTCGGCTTTAAGCACATCGTTCTCCTGGCGGAGCAGGTGGATTTCCTCTTCCAGCTCGCGGACGACAGCGTCGCCCGCGGGCGCGTAAGCGTCGATCAGCGCTTCCATGCGCGCGATGGCGGCGAACACTTTCTCTGCGGCCTTGGCAGGGGCGGCGTGCTTATCCTCAACGCTCAGTTCCAATAAATCGTGCGCGGCGGTGCGGATCATGTTGA
>CAYMDD010000026.1:1518-1817 GCA_964389045.1 uncultured Rickettsiales bacterium | reverse complement strand
ACATAATGCGTGACTCTTCGTGCAAGTTTGCTAAACAGGCTGCAATCCTTTGAGCTAAAGCATACCACCAGTAATCCGGAAAAGGAAACACCTTTTGCCATGACGCCCGCCGCAACCAAAAACGCCTCCTCAACGCTGCCGCAGGACGAAGCGCTGCACCGCGCCTGCGCCAATGCCATTCGCTTCCTGGCGATGGATGCGGTGGAACAGGCCAACTCCGGCCATCCCGGCATGCCGATGGGCATGGCGGACGCCGCCACCGTGCTCACCCGCGAGTACTTGCGCTTCGATCCCAAGCA
>CAYMDD010000026.1:0-1508 GCA_964389045.1 uncultured Rickettsiales bacterium | reverse complement strand
CCACCGGCCCGCTGGGGCAGGGCTTCGGCAACGCGGTGGGCATGGCCATTGCCGAGCGGATGACGGCGGCGCGCTACGGCGATGAAATTTCCGACCATTACACCTATGTCATCGCGGGCGACGGCTGCCTGATGGAAGGCATCAGCCACGAAGCCGCGTCGCTGGCCGGGCATTTGCGCTTAGGCAAGCTCATCGTTCTCTTCGACGATAACAAAATCTCCATCGACGGCCCCACCAGCCTCACCACGTCGGACGACGCCATCCAGCGTTTTCAGTCCTACGGCTGGCAGGTGTTGAGCGTAGACGGTCACGATCCGGGCGCCATCCGCGCCGCCATCGACGCCGCACGCAACTCTCCGCGCCCCACGCTGATCGCCTGCGAGACAACGATCGGCTACGGCGCCCCCACCAAGGGCGGCACCGCGGCCACGCACGGTTCGCCCTTGGGGCAGGAGGAAATCAAGGGCGCCCGCGCCAAGCTCGCCTGGGAGCATGCGGCATTCGTGTTGCCGGAGAAAGCGTTGGCAGCCTGGCGGCAGGCGGGCGAAAGAGGAAGCAGCGCCTATGCGGAATGGGAAGCGCGGTTCGACCTCCTGGAACCGGACATGAAAGCGGAGTTCATCCGTCAAACCGCAGGCGATCTGCCCGCAGGCTGGATGGAAGCGCTCGACGGGCTGAAGCAGGAATTGGCCGCCAAGCTCCCCACGGAGGCGACGCGAAAATCCTCCCAAACCGTGCTCGAAACGTTAAACCCGCTGATTCCCGAACTCGTCGGCGGCTCCGCCGATTTGACCGGCTCGAACAACACTAAAACCAAGGCGCTCCATCCGCTCGAGGCCGGCGATTTTTCCGGCAGGTATATCTATTATGGCGTGCGCGAGCACGCGATGGCCGCCATCATGAACGGCCTGTCGCTCTCCGGGTTCATCCCCTACGGCGGCACGTTCCTGGTCTTCAGCGACTACTGCCGCGCCGCTATCCGCTTATCCGCCTTGATGAAGAGGCGCGTCGTCTACGTGATGACGCACGATTCCATCGGCCTGGGCGAAGACGGGCCTACGCATCAGCCCATCGAGCATCTGGCTTCCTTGCGCGCCATGCCGGGCTTGAACGTCTACCGCCCGGCGGATGCCACGGAAACCCTCGAATGCTGGGCATTGGCGCTGGCCACGCCGGACGCCCCTTCCCTCCTCGCCCTGTCGCGGCAGAACCTGCCGGCGGTGCGGCGGGATTACTTGCAGGAAAACCGCTCGGCGCGGGGTGGATACATCCTGGCGAATGCGGAAGACGCAAGCGTAACCCTGATTTCCACCGGTTCGGAAGTGCATATCGCCATGGAAGCCCAGGCGCGCCTCAAGGAAAAAGGCATCGCCGCCCGCGTCGTCTCGCTGCCTTGCTGGGAGCTGTTCGACCGGCAACCGCCGGAATACCGCCGCCACGTGCTGGGCGAATACACCTTGAAAGTGGCTATTGAGGCCGCCTCCCCCTTCGGCTGGGAGCGGTACGTG
>CAYMDD010000025.1:8732-11766 GCA_964389045.1 uncultured Rickettsiales bacterium | reverse complement strand
GCGTGGCCGAATCCCATGTACTGACCGCCCTGCGCGTCCGCCGCGCCGACCTTGCGAACGGCATCCGGGGCATGAATGAGGCGTTAGCGCATCTGGACGCAACGATCAAGTTGCTAGAGCAAGGCGTTGCCCCGAAGTTCAAGCAGCGCGAGCTACGGAATCGAGCGGCGCTTCCGCCATGTTTACCTATTATACCAGATGTTAAGCCGTACTTTCTCTGACTGTTCCTTCGCCGTTTCATACGCGCGGTCACGTTTCAGGTAATAGAAGAAGGGCATGCTCATAACCATCATCATAAAGCCGATCAGCATCAATTTACCCATAATAAGCAAACCCATAGCATTCTCCTTTTTTGTTGTTTCCTTCATTACAGCATAAGGAAGCTCCGGGAGGGTTTGATTACGATCAAGCGAGCGCATTGGGTGCTTGGTAGAATGGAATAGAAGCGGTCGCGCTTAAGGCGGGCAAAACGTTAATTTGAAAGGAGAATGTTATGCCCGCAGATGAACTATTGCATTTAGGCAGGAACGTGCCGGTGGCGCGCGGCGCCTATTGCAGTTGAAGGAATGAAAAAATCGGGGTGAAACAGGCTCAATAAACGCTAGAATAAAGCCGCAGAAAAAGACTTGGGCTTTACTTCAGGGAGAACACTATGCCCCTCATGATCGATCTGAACCATAAAAAAGGCCTGGTTGTCGGCATCGCCAACGACCAAAGCATCGCTTACGGGTGTGCGCGCGCTTTTCGTCAGGCAGGCGCGGAGCTGACGGTGACGTATCAAAACACGAAGGCTGAACCGTATGTGCGCCTGTTAGCTGAGGAGCTAAGTGCTTTTCTTCTGCCGCTCGACGTGCAGGTCGATACGCAGATGGAGGCGGTATTCGCCGCTATCCGGCAGCGCTGGGGCACGCTGGATTTCATGCTGCATTCGATCGCTTACGCGCCAAAAACGGATCTGCACGGGCGCGTCATCGATTGCAGCAAGGAAGGCTTCGCCAAGGCGATAGATATCTCCTGCCATTCCTTCCTGCGCATGGCAAGACTGGCGGAGCCGTTGATGAATGACGGCGGCAGCCTGCTGACGGTATCTTATATGGGCAGCGGCGAAGTGGTGAAGCATTATGGACTGATGGGGCCGGTGAAAGCGGCGCTGGAATCGGCCACGCGCTACCTGGCCGCGGAGTTGGGCGCGAAGAATATCCGCGTCAACGCGCTGTCGCCCGGCGCGATTCCAACGCGCGCCGCAAACGGCATCGCCGAATTCGAAGGCTTGTTGCGGGTGGCTAAGGCGAAAGCGCCGCTGCATCACACGGTCGAGCTGAACGATATCGGCAATATGGCGGCATTTTTGGTAAGCGACCTGGCGAAAAGCATTACGGGCGGCATCCACGCAATCGATGCCGGATACGAGGTGATGGACTGATGCCAAGCTTCCTCGCCGTTTTGCTTTTAAGCGCGCTGATAATCGCCGTCACGAGCCTTATCACCTATGAAATCCTGAACTACGTGTGGAATGTGCTGCCGCGCCTGAGCGTAGCGCGCCGCCTACGCGTATTGTTCATTATCGCACCGATCTTCATTGCGCATATCATTAATATTTGGATATACGCTTTCGTCTATTTCTTTATTGAGAATTTTACCGGATTCGGACAGCTCACCGGCAGCATCACGCCTGCTGCACTCTCTTACGAAAGTTTTACCGAGCGGCTTTATTTCTCCGCCTCGACTTATGCATCGCTAGGGCTGGGCGATATCGCGCCGGAAAAAGATCTGCGAATGCTGGCCGGGGCCGAAGTGCTGAACGGCCTTGTCATGATCGGCTGGACGATTTCATTTACCTTTCTCACCATGGAAAAATTCTGGTCGAATCCCGCAGACCGCCGTGCGAAAGGCAGTCGCCATGACCAATAATCACGCCTGCGTCATCAACAAAACCTGCGGTGAAATCATGGTGGGTGGCGTTTTTTAGCCGTGCATGCGCAAAGACGGTTTGATTGCGATCAACCGGAGACAAGGAAATTTGAAGCGAAGGGAAATCAGCTTCCGCCGTTTCCTCGTTAAAAACCTATGGATTGCAAATAGTAAGCCCCACTATTCGCTAAGGAATTTCTTGCAATCTCAGCGAGCGGCATTACTATTGTTTGTCAATCATTTTTTTGAGGGTGGTGGGTATGTTTTCCTTAATGGCGGCGCAAAGCCCCCGCGATATGCCCTTATTCATGGGTCTTTCCGAGCGGGAAAAGGATGAGTTGATTACAGGCGGGCGCATCCGCCATATTTCGCGCGGCCAGATGTTTTTCACCCATGGAGATCCCGTCACCCATTTTTATTTTCTTATCAGCGGCACCGTGCAACTGTTTCGCGCCACGCCGGATGGCCACGAGAAAACCATCGCGGTCACCAAATCCGGTCAAACCATGTGCGAAGACGAAATCATGGATGGCTGCCATGGGCACCGCACCAACGCGGTGGCGGTGGAGGATGTGACGGTGCTGGAGTTTCCCGTTTCCTGGCTGAAGGAAGCCGCGAAAAGTCACAGCGCTTTTGCCCTCAACCTCCTTTCCCTCATGGCGGATCGGGCGCATATGGCGGAAGTGGAGGCCGAGCATCAGGCCATCATGTCCGCCGCGCAGCTGGTGGCGTGTTTCATGCAGCGGGTTTGTGTGCTGTATGGATTCGATCCCAAGGGATTCGACCTGCCCTACAGCAAAACGCTGATTGCCTCGCGCTTAGGGATGGAGCTGGAGACGTTCTCGCGCACGCTGCATAAGCTGAAGGAGCACGGTATCACGGTGGAAGGCAACCATGTCACCATCATCGATTTGGCGAAGATCGGCCAATATGTGTGCAATGCGTGTTCCATCTCCGGCGAGTGCGCGACACACCATATACTTGAAGAGAAAATAGGCGGAGATGCGCTCGGCCATCGGAACGGCTGCATCAGGCACGCCGGTTAATGCGATAGCATGAGCGGAATATCCGACTGCTCCAGCATGTATTCAGTCACGCCGCCCAAAACCATCTCGCGGAACAT
>CAYMDD010000025.1:0-8722 GCA_964389045.1 uncultured Rickettsiales bacterium | reverse complement strand
CCCAGTACCAGAAGGTCGGCGCGCAGCTCGCGGGCGCGCAGCAGCAATGCTTCGCCGGCATTGCGGTGATTGCCTCCGACGGCTATGACTCCCTGTGTTTGAATGCCATGGGCGCGCAGATACTGCGTCAGCGCCGCTTCCGCCGCCGGATCATGCGCATTGCCGGATTTTTCGACCCTAAGGATATGCAGCTTCTCGGTGCGCTCCAGCATCGGGATGGCATTGTAAAGAGCGCGCGACGCCTGTAGGCTGCCGTTCCAGGCGAGCGCCACGGTTTTATCCTGGAATTCGCGCATTATTCCGTCGTGGGCTGGCGGCATTCTCAGCACCGGGCGCCCGGTATCGAACAATGCCGGAGTCATGAAGTCATGCGCGGGCGTAGTTTCATGACCTATTACGATGAGATCGCTCAAACGCCCCTCGCGCGCGACGGCGGCATCCACCATGCCGTTCACGTGTATGAAGCGGACGGACGCATGATGCGCGGGCATCTCCGGCTTATCCAACGGAAGATGATGCTTGGCGGCGAAAAACACAACATATTGCTTCGCCTTTTTCATACGCTCGGCGTTTTCCTTTTCAATGGCTTCAATCATAGCATTACTGACAAGGATACCTCCGCCGTAGATACCGGCGTAGGCTATGGGATCGGAAGACACATGCAGTACGCGAATCTGCGCGCCCCAGGTTCCGCCCAGTGCAAAGGCAGTGTTCAGGGCATTCAGCTCGTCCTGCGAGCCGTTGAAGATGCAGAGAATGGATTTAGCGGTCATGGCGGCGCCCCTTTCGTTTCGCAGCACCATAGCTTAAGAATTACCGTTTATTATTTGACTGTGGTCAAAACTCGTACTTAGCCTGCCGGGTGACACGGCAATACGCACCCGAACGTTGCCTATCGTTTTGCGGTGCAAGCTGGTGGGCGGCCAGTATTCAAACATTTTTACGCGCTGCGGACTGCATCAGCGGAGCAAAAGCAATACCCCGATTGCAGTCAGGCCAAGGGTCATCGCTTTTTGGAATAACCTCTCGCTGATGCGCAGATGCAACATATAGCCGAGCAGAATGGCGGCAGCGACGGCGATACCCAGATGGAGATGCGCCGCAATCACCGGCAGCGCATCGCCGGTGGTCAGCGTGTTTTGCGCGATCCTCAGCAGATTGGTGCCGCAGAAAAATGCCGCCATGGTGGCGCGCAGCTCCGCTTTGCCGGCGAAGAAATCGCGGTAGCCGATCAGGATGAACGGCCCGCCGGTGGCAAACAGCCCCTGCACCAGCCCGCCTAAGCCGACGAAGCCGTATCTCACCGGCTTCGGCACCTGCAGCGCGGGAAACAGCAGGCCTTGCAGACCGTACAAAAGAAGGAACGCCGCGAAGATGTGCAGCAGCAGGCCGTGCGCCAGCCGGTCGATCAGCATGGCGCCGAGCATGACGCCGGGCAAGGCAATCAGCGCAATCCGGCTTAAATGATGCAGGCTCACATGCCGGTATTGCTGCATCACGATTAGGGCGCTCGCCAGCGCGCTGACATACATGGAGATATAAAGCAGCGTCTTGAAATCGACAAAGAATCCGGCCAGCCCGAGAAAAATCACCGTGCCGCCGAAGCCGAATACGCTCTCCAGGAAAAACCCGATGAATGCCGCCAGCGCCAGAATCATGCCGCAACCATAATGCCCGTCACGGTTTCATCCCAGCGTAATTTTTTTTTTGCAGAGCAATGGATAAGAACCAATTGGAATTTTTATATTCTCTTTGCCAGTTTGTTCAGGCGCTCAACCGTGAACGCTTTGTCGTCATGAACTTGAAAAAGCTCCGGTTGATTCTTAAAAACTCTTAGAATAGCAGGAGGTGCTTATGAAACGATTTTCCCTATTGACGGCGACCGCCCTATGCTTATCCGCATCGGCGGCGTTCGCGGCGGATACGGTGGTCACGGGCGATACCGCCGCGGCGAACCGCGCCAACCCGGATCTGATGCATAACGATTACGTCACGCTCTCCGGCACGGTCGGCAAGATGGTGAGCGGCGATGAGTTCGAGCTGAATTACGGCTCCGGCGTCATCCGGGTAGACACCAACGACACGTGGCCGGAGCTGTTCAAGGCCGATAAGGCAAGAACCGTCCCCATGCTGAAAACCGGCGACCGCGTGACGGTCACGGGACGGGTGGATAAAAACTGGATGACCGCCAACGAGATCGAAGCCGAAACCGTAACCTTCGGCAGCGGCAACTACACCACCACCTACCGCAACCCGAACACGCGCGGCAGCTGGATCGACCGCAACCTCGACTATTTCCGCGAAGGCGGGCGCATGAGCATCACCGGCACGGTGACGGAGGTGAAGAACGACCATGAGTTCATCCTGCAATACCCGGGCGGCAGCATGCAGGTGGATACGGACGGCATTGCCATTCCCGCCGCCAGCCGCATCGCCGTGGGTGAGCGCGTCACGGTGTACGGCACCTACGACAAAGGCCTGACCGAGCGCAACGAAATCCAGGCCGAGAGCATTGACCGCAGCGCTTACTATACGCGCGGCAACCGCTGATTTTTCATGACAGCGAGCCTGCTTCATCCCAGATGAAGCAGGCTCCTCATTTATCATCATGTCCAACACGGCGCGGATCCCGGAGGAAGCCAAGCAGCCGATGAACACGCAGAAAGCGGCGTGAACGCTCAAGGCGCGGGCGGCTGCCCGATTTCGCGCAAAAGTGACGTATCGTAGCCGAGCGCTTTCGCTCTGGCGAAAAGCGAAGCCTTTTGCGCCGCAGGCAACGCCGCCTCGCGCGACAATATCCATAAATACCTGCCCGAAGGCTCGCCAACGATCGACCAGCTGTAATCCTCCGCCCGGTCCAGCACCCAGTAATCGCCCAAATAAAACGGGCCGAAGAAGGACACTTTGAGCTTGGCGCCGCCGGAGCCTTCGACAATCTTTGCCTTGCCTTCCGCCACATCCACCGGCCCATCCACGCTGCCTTTGCGGCAGGTGTTGACCACCTGGATCAATCCGTCTTCGCGCCTGGCGTATTCGGCGGTCACGCCTTCGCAGCCTTTTTCAAAGCGGTTTTCATAGCGCGCGAGTTCGTACCACTTGCCGAGATAACGCTCGAGTTCCACCGTTTTGGCGGGCTGCGGGACTTCTTTATTGCCCACCGGCCCTTGCGAACAGGCGGCAAGCAACAGCATAATGCACGTTGCGGATATTCGCATATATTTCATTCCTGTTATTTTGGCTCCACCCGCACGATTCGCCCTTCGTCGCTGTCGGTAAGCAGGTAGATCGATCCGTCCGGCCCTTGCCGCACGTCGCGGATGCGCTCTTCGAGCGCTCGCAGCAGACGCTCTTCCTTCACAACCTTGCCGTCCTCCACCTCCAGCCGGATGAGCGCCATGCCGTTCAACGCGCCGGTGAAAAGGTCGCCCTTCCAGTCCGGAAAACGCTCGCCCGTGTAAAACAGCATGCCGGAAGGAGAGATGGAAGGCGTCCAGTGATGCGCAGGCTCGGTAAAGCCGCGCCCGGCGTGCCCGTCGGGAATCGGCAGCATTGAGTAATGCGAGCCGTAGCTTGCCTCCGGCCAGCCGTAATTCCTGCCTGCCTCCGTCACGTTGATTTCATCGCCGCCGCGCGGGCCGTGCTCTGCCGTCCACAGCGCGCCGGTCTGCGGATGGAGCGCCGCGCCCTGCATGTTGCGGTGGCCGTAAGACCATATCTCCGGCAGCGCCCCTTTGCGCCCGTTGAACGGGTTATCCGGCGGGCTGCCGCCGTCGGTGCGGATGCGCACCACCTTGCCCAGATGCGTCGAGAGGTCTTGCGCTTTGTCCTCGTAATCGAACCGGTCGCCCAGCGTCACGAACAGCGTGCCGTCGCGCGCGAAGACCAGCCGCGAACCCCAATGGTTCCTCCCCTCCACCTTCGGCTGCTGGCGGAAGATGACGCTGATATCGCTCAACCCGGTTTCTCCCAGCACGGCTTTCGCCACCGCCGTCCCCGCCTTGCCGCCTGCCTCCTCGGCATAGGAAAAGTACACGGTGCGGTTCTCTGAGAACCGCGGGTCGAGCGCCACGTCGAGCAGCCCGCCCTGGCCTTGGGCATACACCGCGGGAACGCCCTCCAGCGGCGCAGATAGCGCGCCGTCTTGCGCCACCAGGCGCATGCGCCCTGGCCGCTCGGTGACAAGCATGCGCCCGTCCGGCAGAAGCGCCAGGCTCCACGGATGCTCCAGGCCTTGAGCGACCGTGGCGACGTTGAGCGCCCCGGCGCTGGAAGGAAATTCCTGCGCGTTAGCCGCAATGCCGCCCGATACCCATATCAGCCCTGCCAGGATGCCCCATTTCATAGAATTCTCCTCCGCTTCTGTGCCATGGCAGGTTTATGCCAGCCATGCGCGTAAAAAGCCAAAGTGATTTTATAGGATTCTTTCTTATGCCTTTCGCATAGATCCTAAAGCAATGGCGGAAAGCTTATGCATATTGAAACTTCTTGTCCTCCGAAGCGTTAACAAGGAAGATAGTGTAAGCAGGTGATCGAGGGTTGCATGCTCCGACCGTTGCTCGCCATTATCGGTTATATTCGCATTGGATCAACAAGCGCATGGATCAAGCCGAGGGAAAACCACAGAGTATTAAGCGGCAACTCGCCGCTGCGGTTGCCATACCATTTACGCTGATGCTCGCCTATCTGCTAATCAGCAGAGAGTTATTTCGCGGGTCAAGCGCATTTAGCGACTATACTGCGCTTGTCTCCTCCATAGCCATTGGAGCGGTTTTCGTAGCAAGGTTGCCTGTCCGGCTGTCTAGGCGCATCCTCCTGCTTATGGCCTATTTACCGCTATTCGGCCTGGCGCTGGCCTGGTGTTCATTCATCGCCGCATGCTATATTTCCCATGATTGCGTGTAAACAAGCAGTGGCAAACAGCATTTTTTAATCAGAAAAGCTCATGCAATATGAAACAGCATTATATACAAAAACTATAAAATCTAATATTGCTTTAAGTTACATGACTCAAACTCCGCATTTCAATATCCTGCTGGTAGACGATCACGCGCCGAACATCCTCGCGGCCAGCACGATGATCGAGCAACTCGGGTATAGCTACCTGCTCGCATCGAACGGCATCGATGGCTTGGAGCGGTATAAGGATAACACGTTCGATATGGTGCTGATGGATCTGCGCATGCCGGAACAATCGGGCACGGAGACGGCCAAAGGGATCCGGGCGGTCGAAAAGAAGAGCGGGCGGACCCGCACGCCCGTTATCGCCATGACGGCGCATATCGCCAGCTCGGATATGAACGAATGCGTGGACGCGGACATGGATGATCTCATCCCCAAACCCCTAAATCCCGATTATTTCTCCAAGATGCTCGGCAAGTATTGTAAGAGTACGCCGGTCGGAGCTTAAAAAACTTATTGGGCTTTATATCTCAGCAGCAGCACGCTGAACAGCATGAACAGCCCGCCGGTGATGCGGTTGAATGCCGCCTGCACGCCGGAGCGTTTGAAGGCGCGCGAAAGGCTTTTGCCGCCAAGGCCGTAGGCTGCGTACCACCCCATCTCCACCAGCGTGAAGCTAATCAACAGAACCGCAAACTGCGAAAGCTGCGGCGCGTCGGGATTGATGAACTGCGGGAAAAAGGCGGTGGCGAATAAAAACAGCTTAGGGTTGCTCATGCCGACCAGAAAGCCTTTGGCGTAAAGCGCCGAAGGCCTGGCGGCAGGAGGAATATCCGCCGCTTCCGTATCCGGCAACGCCGACGCTTTCGCCCGCCACGCCTGGATGCCGAGATAGAAAAGATAGCCCGCGCCCGCGTAGCGCAAGGCTTCGAACAACAGCGGCGAGGCATGGAGCACCGCGCCGAGGCCTGCCGCCGATAAGGCCAGCACCAGGAAAATCGCCGTGATGCAGCCCGCCATCGTGGCAAGCGCCCGCTTCATCCCATGCGCGGCGCTGCTGGCCATCACATGCAGCATGTTCGGCCCCGGCGAGCCGCAAATAAAAAAGGAAGCCGCGACGAACGCGATCCAGGTTTCAAGGCTCATGGGTATTACCTTCTATCATAATATCCGCGCCGATATCGGCAGCCAGCGCGGAATGGGTCAGCGCGCCGACGGAGATGTAATCCACCCCCGTCTCGGCGATGGCGCGCACCGTGCTTAAATTGACCCCGCCGGAGGCCTCCAGCTTCGCCCTGCCCTTATTCATCGCCACGACGGCGCTTAAGTCATCTGGCGTCATGTTATCGAGCAACAGGCGCTTGGCGCCCGCCGATAGCGCTTCTTCCGCCTGTTTGAGCGTATCGCACTCGATGATGATGGGAAGCGCCGTCTTGGCGTGCTTCAGCGCCGCCGCCACGCCGCCCGCCAGGGCGATGTGGTTGTCTTTAATCAGCACCGCGTCATAAAGCCCGAAGCGGTGGTTCTCCCCGCCGCCCGCGCGAACCGCGTATTTATCGAGCGCCCGCATGCCCGGCATGGTTTTGCGCGTGTCGAGGATTGCTACGCCCGTGCCGCGCACCGCATCCACATACCGCGCGGTAAGCGCCGCCACGCCACACATGCGCTGCGCTAGGTTGAGGCCTGTGCGTTCGCCTGCAAGCAACAGGCGCGCGTCGCCTTCAAAATGTGCGTAAACCCCGCCCGCCTCAAGGCCTGCGCCATCCTCGGCGGCATGCGTAAGCCGCACGCCTTCGCCCAGCTCGGCGAATATCTCTCCCATCAGGCTTGCGCCGCAGGCAATGGTGGAAGCGCGGCAGGCAAACGCCATCTCGGCTTGCATTCCTTCGGGGATCAGCAGACGCGAGGTGGCGTCCCCATCCCCGATATCCTCGGCAAGCGCCAGGCGCAGCAACGCCCGGAACTCCGTCGTTTCCTTGTCATCCAAGCCGCGCATTTTCCATTTTCCCGTTGTGAAGCCTCGAATATGTACCGTAAACTGCGCACTTTCAACATCATTGCCCCATGCCCGCATTACCGTATGACACTCTTTCCACCGACGTGCTGGTGATCGGCGCGGGCGGGGCGGGCTTGCGCGCGGGCCTGGCCGCCCGGCAAGGCGGGCTGGATGTGCTGGTGTTAAGCAAAGTCCCCCCCGCCCGCAGCCATACGGTGGCGGCCCAGGGCGGCATCAATGCGGCTTTGGGCAACAAAAGCAGGGACGATTGGCGCTGGCACATGTACGACACCGTGCGCGGCGGCGACTGGCTGGGCGACCAGGACGCCATCGCCCGCATGTGCGAGCGCGCGCCGCAGGCCGTCCTCGAGCTGGAGGCGATGGGCATGCCCTTCAGCCGCGATTTTTCGGGGCGCATCTACCAGCGCGCCTATGGCGGCCAGCGCGCCGACTACGGCAAGGGTGATCTGGCCTACCGCGCCTGCGCGGTGGCCGACCGCACCGGCCATTCGCTCCTGCATACGCTCTACGCGCAATGTTTAAGCGCGGGCGTGCGTTTTCTCTCCGAAACCTTATGCCTCGACCTGCTGATGGAAGGGGCGGAATGCCGCGGCGCGCTGGCATGGGCGCTGGAAAGCGGTGAGCTGGCCGCCATCCGCGCCCATGCCGTGATCCTGGCTACGGGCGGCTGCGGGCAGATGTTCGAGAGCACCACCGCCTCCAGCATCTGCACCGGCGACGGCGGCGCGATGGCGCTGCGCGCAAAGCTGCCTTTGCAGGACATGGAGTTCGTGCAGTTCCATCCCACCACGCTCTACGGCGCGGGCGTGCTGATTACGGAAGGCGCGCGCGGCGAAGGCGCGCACCTGAAAAACGCCCTCGACGAGCGGTTCATGGAAGCTTACGCCCCGGATTCGATGGAGCTGGCCTCGCGCGACGTGATTTCGCGCGCCATGATCCAGGAGATTATGGCTGGCCGCGGCGCAGGCGAGAAAAAAGACCATCTGCACTTGACGCTCGACCATCTGCCGGAAGCGCTGGTGCGGGAGAAGCTCCCCACCGTCTGCGAAATCGCCCGCATCTTCGCCGGCAAAAACGCGCTCAAAGACCCCATCCCCGTCCTCCCCGCCGTGCATTACACCATGGGCGGCGTGCCGACGGACGCCGATTCGCGCGCGCTGGTCGCGGATGGCAACCCCATCCCCAACCTCTTCGTCATCGGCGAAGCCGCCTGCGCCTCCGTGCACGGGGCGAACCGCCTGGGCTGCAACGCGCTGCTCGACCTGGTGGTGTTCGGGCGCGCCGCGGGCGAGGCATGCGCGGGCAGCATCATACCGGGCGCCGCCGCGCCGCCCGCGCCTCAAGCAGCAATCGCGCTGGCGCTCGGCCACCTGGAGACGCTCCGCCGCACAAACGGCAGCACCAAGCCCAGCGTTATCCGCAAGCAATTGCAGCAAACGATGAGCATCCACGCAGGCATCCACCGCGAAGCGGAACATTTGAGAACCGGCATGGAAAAGCTAAAAGGATTATGGAACGTATTTCGGGAGGATGTAAACGTGGGCAGCGCATCGCTATGCTGGAATAATGCGCTGGTTGAGGCCATCGAAACGGAGAATTTGCTGCTCCAGGCCATCGCCACCCTCGCCTCCGCCGAATTCCGCACCGAAAGCCGCGGCGCGCACTGGCGGCAGGATTTCCCCGCCCGCAACGATAAAGACTGGCTTTGCCATACGCGCATCCTGGTGGACGCATCCGGCCATGCCACGCTTTCCACCGCCAGGGTGCGCATGCACGCAGGCAATGCCGCATCCTTTCCGCCTGAGG
>CAYMDD010000024.1:0-11825 GCA_964389045.1 uncultured Rickettsiales bacterium | reverse complement strand
GCACATAGGCCTCCGGCTGGTAGTAATCGTAATAAGAGACGAAATATTCGACCGCGTTATCGGGGAAAAACGCCTTCATCTCGCTGTAGAGCTGGGCGGCGAGCGTCTTGTTATGCGCCATGATCAGCGCCGGTTTCCGGGTGGCCTGGATGACCTGCGCCATCGTGTAGGTTTTCCCCGAACCGGTGACGCCAAGGAGTACCTGGTTGCGCCTGCCTTCCCCAATACCTTCCACCAGCGACGCAATCGCCTGCGGCTGATCGCCGGCGGGCTGGTAATCGGAGGTGAGTTTGAAAGAGGCGGGTTTCATTATGCTGTAGGTTTTTTGTTATCCCGGCGAAAGCTGAGATCCATTTCTTTGCTTGCGCAGGTGGAACAATGGATCCCGGCCTGCGCCGGGATGACATTTAGCGCTATCCACTTAAACGGGCTATATAGACTATGGCTTACCGCTTGCTGCTGTCGCCGAACATGCCGCCCTGCTGATCCAGGCGGATGAGCGCGGGCGCCATCACCAGGAACAGCGTGGGAAACAGCACGCCTACGATCAGCGGGATGGTGATGATGGCGGGGATGCGCGCCGCCTTGTTCTCCGCCATCAGCAGGCGCTGCTGGCGGTATTCCTCCGCCAGCACGCGCAGCGTGTCGGAGAGGTTGGTGCCGAATTTCTCGCTCTGGATCAGCGAGGAAACCAGCGAGCGGAAGCCCATCGTGTTGGTGCGGTCAGCCAGGTTCATCAGCGCCTGCTCGCGGTCGCCCAGGATATTCAGCTCCAGCCGGGTGCGCTCGAACTCGTTGGTCATGTCCGGGTAGACGACGCGCATTTCGCGCGTCACCCGCCCCAGCGCCATATCCAGCGAAAGTCCTGCCTCGACGCATACCAGCATTAGATCCAGCGCATCCGGGAAGGCGCGCTGCAAGCGGTGCTCGCGCTTGCTCTGCAGATTGGAAAGGTAAAGCCGCGTGCCGTACCCGCCGATCACCAGAAAAATCAGCGCCAGCAGCATGTAGAGCGGCCCGTCTCCGCCCGTCAGCTCCGGGCCGGTCAGCCATTGCCACAGGAAAAAGATGCCGAACACCACTACAACCGGCTGTATCACCCGCTTGACCAGCAGGAAGTAGACGAACGCATCCGGCGAGAGGATGCCCGCCCGCCCGAGCGACACATACCATTCGCGCTGCGCCTTCTCCATATCCATGCCCATCGCAGTCAGCATCTGCTCCAGCCGGACGGCGTTGGGCGAACGCTTGACGGGCTGAATTTCATCGCTCTGCTGCGCCAGGTTCACCATGCGCTGGGTTTTGACTTGCAGCTTGCTGCGCCGGAACACCAGCGCGAGTGCGATATAGAGCGTCACCGCGCCGACAACGGCGATGGCGAACAGGAAATACTGGTCGGAATGTATGTTCATGGCCTTTTCAATCTTTCCCTTGGACTTAAATATCGATATTGATGATCTGCTTGACCGAAAACATCGCCAGAATCATAAAAATACCCGCGCCGACGATGTAGGTGAGGCCGGTCGGCGTCGTGTAAAGCGGCTGGAGGTGCTCCGGCGCCATGATCTGCAGCGCGCCCAGGATAGCCACCGGAAGAAGGCCTAAGAACCATGCGGTAGCCCTGCCTTCCGAGCTGAGCGCGCGGATTTTCAGGCGCAGCTGCTTGCGGCTGCGCAGCACCCGCGATAGGTTGGAGAGCACTTCCGAGAGATTGCCGCCCGATTCCTGCTGCACCGCCAGCACCACCACGAAAAAGCGGATATCCGGCGCTTTCACGCGGTCGGCGAAGCGGTTCAAGGCCTCCGTCATCGTCCAGCCGTAGCTGATCTCATCGACGATGCGGCGGAACTGCGTGCTGACGGGCGGCCCCATGTTGTCGGCAACCATGCCGAGCGCCGCGTGCAGCGGGTAGCCGGAGCGCACCGAGCGCACGATCATGTCCAGCGCATCGGGAAATAAGTCAATGAACTTGTTGTGCATTTTTTTGATGGCGCGCTTTAAATAAAGGTTCATTAGGATCAGCGTGCTTAAGAAAGCGATCGGGATGGCCAGGAATCCGAAGCCCGAAAACACCAGGCACAGTACCAGAAACAGTCCGAAGCCGGCCATGACGATGGTATCCAGCTTGGACGCCAGGCCTGCCTTGCGGATCATCGGCAGCGCACGCTCGGCGCCGGGCATGAAGAGGAAGGCGCGCGTCAGCGGATTGGCGATGTAATCGCTCTTCACGCGCACCTGCTGTTCGGCATCGATGCCGCTTTCGCGCATCTTCTGCTCGTCCTCCAGCCGCGTTAGGCTTTTCTTCAGCCTCGGGTCGGTGGTGGCGAGGATTTTCTTGGGCACCACCAGCAGGCAGATGATGTACACTAGCAGGCTGGTGAGAATGGCGAGGGGAAGGGCGATGGCGGACATGGGATTTTACGCTCTAATGCATGGGGTGAGATGAGTGAATGCAGGACAGCATGTCCTGGTCGAGGCCGAAATACTCGGCCTGGGGCAAAAACTGCGGGATGACGCCGGTGCTGTAAAACTGCCCCTGCAGCTTGCCGTCCGCATCCATCGGGCCGGGGCGGTAGCCGAACAGCGTGCGCGTCTCGATCTGGCTGCCTTCCAGGCCGATGATTTCCTCGATCTGCACAATGCGCCTTCTGCCGTCGCGCATGCGGTTGAGCTGCACGATCAGCTGCACCGCGCTGGAAATCTGCGATTTAAGCGAGGTGGGCGCAAGGTTCACGCCCGACATGCCCACCAAATTCTCGATACGCGAAAGCGCGTCGCGCGGGGAATTGGCGTGGATGGTGGCCATCGAGCCGTCATGCCCGGTATTCATCGCCGACAGCACGTCGATCACCTCGTCGCCGCGGATTTCGCCGAGGATAATCCTGTCGGGGCGCATGCGCAGCGCGTTTTTCACCAGCTGGCGCTGGTTGATCTCGCCCATGCCTTCGATGTTGGGCGGGTTTCCAGGCGCAGCACGTGCGGCTGGTGCAGCTGAAGCTCCGCAGCATCCTCGATGGTGATGACGCGCTCGCCGGGATCGATATGGCCGGAGATGGCATTAAGCAGCGTCGTCTTGCCGGAGCCGGTGCCGCCGGAGATGATGATATTGAGCCGGATATTGCCGCAGATTTCCAAGAAACGGTACATCTCCACGCTCATCGAGTCGAACTCGACGTATTCACGGAGCGGCATCTTGTTGCGCTTGAATTTGCGGATGGAGACCAGGCTTCCGTCCAGCGCCAGCGGCGGGATGATGGCGTTGAAGCGCGAGCCGTCCGGCATGCGCGCATCCACCATCGGGCTGGACTCGTCGATGCGCCTGCCCACCAGGCCTACCACTTTCTGAATTACGTTGAGCAGGTGCTTCTCGCTGCTGAAGGTGATATCGCTCACCGAGAGCTTGCCGCGTTTTTCGATGTAAATCCGCTTCGGCCCGTTAATCATGATGTCGGAGATGTCCGGGTCGGCCAGCAGCACCTCGAGCGGCCCGAACCCCAGCAGATCGTCGATCACCTGTAGGCGCAGCAGCTGCTGCTGGGGCGCCGTCAGCGGGATCAGCAATTCGCGCGACACGAATTCGTCGATGATGCCGCCCACGCGCGAGCGCTTGGCCGCCTCCGTGATGCCCTGCATGGTGCGGAAGTCGATGCGCTCGACCAGCGCCTCGATCACGATGCTCTTGGCGCGCAGGAAATCTTCCGTCTCCAGCTTCCGCTCCGCCGACTGGAAATGCGTTCTGCCCTCTTCGCCCTCCGCATGTGCGGCATACCCCGCGCCGCCATGCGTGGCGGGCAATTCCTCTTCTCCGCGGACGATGCGTCCATGCCCGTGGCTCTCCGACGGCACTGGCAAGTGGTCGTCGGGAGTTCCCTCGAAAGGCACCGGCATGTTTTTCTTTCCGAACATGGCTTTTTAGCCCCTATCCCGGTTTTTTCCGCCGCAACAGCGAAACCTTGGCCTTTACGCTGTCCGGCTCGGCTGTAGCCCTGGCCACCGGGTTGCCGGTCTTGTCCAGGAGCGCTTCGGCCAGCTCGCGGAACTGGCGCTCGAGCAGGCTGGGGCCGATTTCGACGATAGTTTTGCCCTGGTTTTCGGCATGCGCCACCGATTTGATGTCGTTGGCAAGGTAATGGTCGATCACCTTACCTCCGATGCGCTCGGCGTCCTCGGGCGTGATGGCTTCCTTGAATTTTGCGCCGCTGCGGTTGACCACCAGCGAGATGCTTTCCTTGGAAAGCCCCACCTCCCTCCAGGCGGCGAGCAGCCGCGTCTGGTGCGTGAGAGAACGCAGCCATAGCTGCGCGATCATCACCTGATGGTTGGACTGCGCGAGGATGGCCGACGTCCAGTCCGCCCATATGTGCGGCACGTCGATGATGACATAGGCAAATTGACTTTTGAGCACGGCGATCATATCGCGGATCAGCTGCGGGCTGACCGGCGGCATGCGCCGCAAATCGCCGGGCGCGGCGATGACTTTCAAGTTTTCACCGTAATTGAACAGCATCTTGCTGACCAGCATCTGGTCTACGCCGCGGTCGGGGTATTCCAGCAATTCGCGGATGCCAAACGGCGCGTTGATATCCAGGTGGCGCGCGATCATGCCGAACTGATAATCCATGTCCACGATCACCGTGGGCTGGTTGTAGACATGCGCCAGCGCGTAGGCGGTGTTGAGCGCCACCGTACTCGCCCCGTCGCCCGATGCCGCGCTCATGAAGGCGATGACCGCACCCTCGCGCTCGCGCCCGCCATGCGCCGAAGTTTTCACCAGCGCCTGGTTCCTGAGCGCGTCGCGCATGTCGGAGATGCGAACCGGATACGGAAAATATTCAATCATGCCACGCTTGCGCAGCTCGCGGTAGAGCCTCACATCGTTAGCGGCCCCGCAAGCGACGACACGAATGGAAGGGTCGCAGTATTCAGCCAGGCGGTCGATGCCTTCCAGCGCGTCCCAGCCCTGCCCGCCGATATCGACGATCAGGTAAGCCGGAGGCGTCGGGCGGTCGGATAGCAGGCGGATGGCGGCATCGATGCCGGACACGGTGTCGGCGCGCTCTTCGCCCAATGCGAACGCCAACTGCTCGGCGGGCGTTTCCCCAGCCTGGTCCGCATACACGATAACAAGTGGACTCAACTGGCGCATACTCTCAAATCGGTCTTAAATGGGTGCGTTGTTTTCCTTAACGCGACGAAGACGTGGCCACCGAACTCAAGAGCGATTCCAGGCCTTGCCCGTTCTGGCCTTGAGGCTTCGCCCCAACCGCATAATCGCGGACATTGCGGCGCGCGCGCTCCGCGTCAGCGAAATCGAGCAGGCTCGGGTTGATGAACTGGCGCTTGTCGCTCACCATCTGCACCATATTGGCCGAAATCGAGCAGCCGTAGGTGGGATAGTGCATGTTATACGGGTTGATCGTGTTGTCGACGTAGCGCTGATCGCAATCGCGGGCGCTGACGCGCTCGTAGATCAGCACGGCCTCGTCCTGACCGGCGGTCTGCACGCTTTCCACCGGCACGGCGAACTGCGCGAAGACATCCTGCGCACGCATGCACATCATGGTCTGACCGCTGCAGTGCAGCTCGGCGCGGGAGGGTTGCTCACGGTTCACCCAGTCAACTAACTCATTGACGGAGTTCGGCGAGGTGAGCGCGACATTCACGGTCTCGGTCGAGAGGTCGAGCAGATTCTCCGGCGCGCCTCCTTCCAGGAACGCTTCGCGCGGAATGTCGCTGCAAGCGGTAAGGGCGACGAGGGAGCAGAAAAGAGACAGTTTTAAACGCATAAGATCAATCCACCATGAAACCGATTGGGCCTTCGAGATTGGGAGTCTGGGAAATGCGGTAGGCATTTCCGCGCAGCGTGCTGAGCGCGCCGTAGAAAATCATTTCCATCTGGCTGGCATGGATCAGCCCGTCCGTCGGCAGCTTGACATCCGCGCTCTTCATCGGATCCACCAGATACGGCGTCACAGAAATCACGAGTTCGGTTTCGTTGCGCTGGAAGCTGGTGCTGCGGAACAGCGCGCCGAGCACCGGGAGTTCCTTCACGCCTGGCAGCTGATCCAGGTTGGAGCGGGTCTGGTCTTTGATAAGGCCGGCGATCATGAAGCTCTCGCCCGGCGCCAGTTCCACGGTGGTGCGCGCCCGGCGCGTGGTTAAGCCGGGAACGCGGAAATTCTGCAACACGATGGAGGTGGAGTCATCCAGCTCGGAGACTTCCGGCTGCACTTCCATGCGGATGCGGTTCTCGCTCAACACGTTGGGGCGGAATTTGACGGCTACGCCGAACGGCTTGTATTCGATGGTCAGTGTGTTGGTCAGGCCGCCGCCGGATTGCGGCACCGGCACGGGGATTTCACCGCCCGCCAGGAACTCCGCCTCTTCGCCCGATACGGCCACCAGGTTCGGCTCCGCCAGCAGCTTGAACAGGCCGTCGCGCTCCAACGCCTTTATCAACCCTGCGATGGCGTCGTCTCCGTTTAAGTAACGGCCAACCAGCACGCCGCGGTTGTCTCCGGTGATATTGAACTGGCCGGGCACGATGCCCGAACCTGCGGTAAGCGCGCTGATGCCGCCGCCGGTGGCAAACGCCACGCCGCCCTTCAAGCCGTTGCCGACCACTTCCAAATCAATGCCTAATGTTTTCAGCGCCGAACGCTGGATTTCGCCGACGCGCACGCGCAGCATCACCTGCTGGCCGGTGGTGATCTGCAGCAAATTCAAGATGCCGGAATCATTGGAAGCCGAAGCCTGATCGCCGCTTGCCGTAGCTGGAGCAGCGCCCGCGCCCTTGGCGCCGACGTATTGCTGCACGATGCGCACGGCCTTATCCGCCGCCATGGCGCTGCTCACCTGGCCGGTCAGCGCGACGTTGGCGTTGACCATTTCCACTCCGATCGTCTCATCCGGCAGGAAATCTTTAAGCGCCTTGCGGATGCTGGGAAGGTCATACCCCACCACGATATCGTAGGAAGCGATGGTTTTGGAGTCTTTGTCCATCACGCGCACGGTGGTGTGCCCCGGCCTCTTGCCGATCACGGAGATGGCGGTGCGGCCATGCGCGTGCACGTCGGCGATCTCCGGATCGGCCACGATCACCTCCGACATCTCCGTGGAAACTGTAATCAATTGCGACCGGCTCACGGGCACGTTGAGGCTGGCGGCCCCCGCATCCGCGGCAAGACCGAGGGTGAAACAAACGCCGATCCAGGCCGATGCCGTCGCTAAGAGATTGCGCATGTTGAATGTCTGCATCATGGACTTGCCACCTACACTACTAATGAATTTAACTTACTGAACATTGTCTATTGCCGCGCCCGGATCCATGCGCGTCGCGGGCATGGCCTGCGGCATGGAAGCGCCTATATTCGCAGGCTCCGTGCCGGGTATTCTCGGGATCATTAACGGGTTCTGCTGCGAATTTTCCCCGCCGCCGGTCATGGTCGCCTGCGTACCGCGGATAATGAGGACCGGCTTGGGCGCAGGCGGAGCAACTTCCTCGATGTTCACATGAGTAACCGCAGGCAGGATTGACGGCGAAGTCATCTCCAGATTCTCCCGGTCTTTGTGCGAACGCAGCACCATCGACAGCGTGCCGTTTTTCTCCGCCAGACGGACGCGCTGCGCATCCTCGGCGGAAACTTCCAGGGTGATGTTGCTGGGCGCGCGGGGCGCGACGTTGCGGTGCTCTTCGGCAGGGGGATTGGTGTTGCGCAAATCCACTGCCAGCACGCGCACATTGTTGATTAGCAGCTCCGACACCTTGGGCTGATTGCTTCCGCCGGCGATCGGCGCGCTGCTCTGCTCGGCGGCGATCATCTGATCGACGATATTGTGGGTAATGAGCAAATCTACGCGATCGCCGGGGAAAATATACCCCGCCACGCCCGTGACCGCATCGATGGAAATGGTGATGGCGCGCATGCCGGGTTCCAGCCCGCCGGCCAGGAAATTCGCGTCGTTCGGGGCCACGAGCTTGTAACGCGTCAGCGGCTCATGCGCCTGGAAATCGGCGCGGGCGACCATGCCCACCACGTCCGACTGCGGCGCATCGCCTACAATGAAGCCTTCCAGCACCAGATGCTGAGGCCAGGGCTGACGCTCCACCATCTGCTCGGTGATGGTCGATCCCAGCGGGATCGGCTGGCGCGCCACCAGCACATCCACCGCCGTCACCTGCGGCACCGTCGGCGAGCCGGGCGCGCCCGTCACCACCGTTTGCTTGTTACCGCTTGCCAGCTGGAGGGCAATGAACCCGGCAACCACTGCAATCACCATAATGACGACAAGAATCACGAACCGCATGACAGATAGCGTCTCCAGAATAAAATGCTTTATAAAATCACGCCTTCAGCGAGCTATAGGCAAGCCATGACGCTTTGTAAACAAAAATAATATTACCATTGTTGATACGCCGGAAATCCTTGTAAAATCGTTAATTAGAGACGATTTTTGCAAAGACTTTTTGGCGGCGTTTTTCCCTACGCTTGCTTCTTAACGCTGCGAACAGCTTTCTTGCGTTCATTGGCATCCAGCAAGCGCTTGCGAAGTCTTAAGGATTTCGGCGTCACTTCCACCAGCTCATCGTCTTCGATATAAGCGATCATCTGCTCCAGCGTCATCCGAAGCGGCGGCACCAGGCGGATGGCCTCGTCCTTCGAGGTGGTGCGGATATTGGTCAGCTGCTGGGCCTTTAAGATATTGACCTCCAGATCGTTATCGCGGCTGTGCTGCCCCACCAGCATCCCTTCGTACACCTTGTCGCCGGGATTCACGAACATAATGCCGCGGTCTTGCAGCCCCCAGATGGCGTAGGCCACAGCCTCGCCCTTCTCCATGCCGATCAGCACGCCGTTCCTTCTGCCCGCCACTTCGCCCTTAAACGGCGCGTATGCATGGAACAGCCGATTCATCACGCCGGTGCCGCGCGTATCGGTCAGAAATTCGCCCTGGTAGCCGATCAGGCCGCGCGAGGGCACGTGGAACACCAGCCTTGTCTTGCCGCCGCCCGACGGGCGCATGTCGAGCATTTCGCCTTTCCTTAAAGAAAGCTTTTCCACCACGATGCCGGTATGCTCGTCGTCCACGTCGATGACGACTTCTTCGATCGGCTCCAGCGTCTGCCCGCCTTCCTCGCGGAAGAGCACGCGCGGGCGGGACACGGAAAGCTCGAAGCCCTCCCTTCGCATCGTCTCGATCAGCACGCCCAGCTGCAATTCCCCCCTGCCCGCCACTTCGAACGCATCCTTGCTTTCGGCTTCCGTAACACGGATGGCCACGTTGCCCTCCGCTTCGCGCAGCAGCCGGTCGCGCAGCATGCGTGAGGTGAGCTTGCTGCCCTCCTGGCCTGCCAGCGGCGAATCGTTGACGCTGATGGTGATCGCCATCGTCGGCGGGTCGATCGGCGTGGAGGGCAAGGAAGTGGCGATGGAGATATCGGCGATGGTGTCGGAAACGGTCGCTTTCTCCAACCCCGCCACGGAAACGATGTCGCCTGCCTGCGCCGAATCGACGGGATTGCGCTTGATGCCCTCGAACGCGAGCAGCTTGGTCAGGCGCCCCTGCTCCAGCACCTCCCCTTTTAAATTCAGCGCGCGGATCGGCATGCCGACCTTGGCGGTGCCCTGGAAAATACGGCCCGTTAAAATACGCCCCAGATACGGATCGGAATCGAGGATCGTCACCAGCATGGCAAACGGCGCGTCCTTATCCACATCCGGCTCCGGCACATGGCGCGCGATCAGGTCGAACAACGGGTCGAGGGTTTCGCGCGGCGCATCGAGCGATTCCGCCGCCCAGCCATTCCTGCCGGACGCATAGAGCACCGGGAAATCCAATTGCTCCTCGGAGGCGTCAAGGGCTGCGAATAAATCGAACACCTCATTCACCACCACGTCCGGGCGGGCGTCCGCGCGGTCGATCTTGTTAATGACCACGATGGGACGAAGGCCTAAGCCCAGCGCTTTCGACAGCACGAACTTTGTCTGCGGCAGCGCGCCTTCGGCGGCATCCACCAGCAACAGCACCCCATCCACCATCGAGAGCACGCGCTCCACCTCGCCGCCGAAATCGGCGTGGCCGGGCGTATCGACGATGTTGATACGAAGGCTTCCGCGTTGTACGGAAGTGCATTTGGCGAGGATGGTGATCCCGCGCTCACGCTCCAGATCGTTCGAATCCATCACCCGCTCCGCCACCTCCTGGTTGGCGCGGAACGAGCCGGATTGCTTGAGCATGGTGTCGATCAGCGTCGTCTTGCCGTGGTCGACATGCGCGATGATGGCGATGTTGCGGAGGGAAGTCATGTGCTAGTAGCTCGTGCTAGTGGCTCGTGAAACAAATAAGCGCCGATTAAACCAGTCACAAGCACCAGCCACCGGCACGCTGGATTATGCGTTGAGCAGCTTCAGATTCACCGCCGAAGTCTTGCCGTTCCTGTCTTCGAGGTCATATTGGATGCGCTGGCCGTCGTCGAGCATGGACATGCCGGATTGCTCCAGCGCCGAGGCATGCACGAAAATATCGCCCTGCCCCTGGTCGGGCTTAATGAAACCGAATCGTTTGGTGGGATTGAACCATTTGACCGTACCGGTGGCCATGCGCGTACTCCTTAAAGAGAAAGATAGATAAAAAAATCGGCTCAAACCCGTTGAGCCGCGCCGCTTCTAGCCGATGGCGCGGGAAAAGGCAAATGGAAATCGTTGGTAGTTAATCGTCGGTCGTCGGTCGTAAGCACGCGACAGACAACCAACGAGCAACGACAGACCACTTATTCAGTAACTAAACTGCTCCTTGATCGTCCGCTCCTCCAAATTGCGCTCGGCGTCGAAGAGCAGCGTCACGCCCGTTTTGCGCTGTTCGCTGATGGCGACCGCCGAGACGTCGCGGATCTCGGTGAAATCTGCGACCGCGCTGACCGGACGCTTCATCGGCTCCAGGATATCGAAATTGATGGTGGCTGAATGCGGAAGCAAGGCCCCTCGCCACCGGCGCGGGCGGAACGGCACCAGGGGGGTTAGCGCAATGACGTTGGCGCCGAACGGGATGATCGGCCCGCCGGCGGAGAAATTATAGGCGGTGCTGCCTGCGGCAGTGGCCACCAGCACGCCGTCGCAGATCAATTCCTGCAGGCGCACTACATGGTCTACGGTAACGCGGATCTTGGCCGCCTGCCGCCCTTCGCGGAACAGCGACACCTCATTGAATGCAATGGCATGAGTGATTTTACCCGTTATGCGCTTGGCATACATATGCAGGGGAAAAAGCGTGGCCGCCCGCGCCGAGCGGATGCGCTCCTCCAGATGGTCGGGGCTGTATTCGTTCATCAGGAAACCGATCGTACCGCAATTCATCCCGTAAATAGGGATGCGATGCTTCAGGCACCGATGCAGCGTCTGCAGCATGAAGCCGTCTCCGCCCAGCACCACCACGGCTTCCGGCGCTCCTTTCCGCAAATGCAGTGGCGCCAGCGTATAACGCTCGGCAATCTCGCGGTACGCTCTCTGCGCTTTCGGCGAATCGTCGGCCAGGCAGGCGATGCGGAGCGGCTCCATAGGCAACTATCCGTCGTCACGTTATTTGTTAAAACCGATTATCGGCGCAAAAGAGAATGAATACAAACGTTTTTTAACGCTGCGGCGTCGATTGAGCGCGGAAGACAGGTATTAAAAAGTGGAAAGGAAGCGGCGGAGAATTACCTGACGAAAGCACCAAAGTTAGCTAACTGCTTAATACTCATCCCAGGCTTTGGATTCCCCTGTCGGTGCGGCAGGCGGGGGCGCATTCATGCGGCTCGGGTCAATGACTTTATACAGTGCATTGAC
>CAYMDD010000023.1:5898-11878 GCA_964389045.1 uncultured Rickettsiales bacterium | reverse complement strand
AGCCTGAGGAATGCCCGCGAAGCGTGGCTGCTGCTGGAAGACGGCACGGTGACGGAAGGGGCGGTGTCGAACGCGTTCATCGTCACGAAAAAAGACGGCATCGTCACCCATCCCGGCACGGAAGCCATCCTGCTTGGCGTCACGCGGAGCGTGGTGTTGAACCTCGCGCGCGAAAGCGGCATGAAGGTGGCGGAGCGCCCGTTCCACATCTCGGAAGCGCTCGGCGCGGAAGAAGCGTTCCTCACCAGCACCTCCGCCAACGTCATGCCGGTGGCGAAAATCGACGGCAAGCCGGTCGGAAGCGGCAAGCCGGGCGAAACGACGAAGAAGCTGTTGCAGCTCTACCTTGGCCACGTCGAGGCGCAGACCGGGCACCGCCTGTGAGCGCCTTGCCGGAGCCGAAAGCCGTCATCTTCGACTGGGATAATACGCTGGTCGATACCTGGCCGATCATCCACGAGGCGCTCAACACCACCTTCCGTCAATACGGCATGCCGGAATGGACGATGGAGATGACGCTCGCCAATGTCAGCCAGTCGATGCGCGATTCGTTCCCAAAGCTTTTCGGGTCGCGCTGGCAGGCGGCGGGGAACGCGTACCGCGACCATTACCGCGCGCTGCATCTGGGCAAGCTGAAACCCTTGCCGCAATCAGAAGCGGTGCTGCAGACGCTCGAAGCCAGAGGCACCGCCTGCTTCGTCGTCAGCAACAAGCTGGGGCCGTCGCTGAGGCAGGAGGTTGGGCATCTCGGCTGGAACAGATACTTCACCTGCGTCATCGGCGCCGATGACGCCGCCCGCGACAAGCCCCACCCCGACCCTGTCCACCTGGTGCTGGAAAACACCGACATCACGCTCACGCCCGATGTCTGGTTCGTGGGCGACTCGGAGGTGGATCTGGCCTGCGCCGAAGCCTGCGGCTTGAGCGGCGTGCTCTACGGGGAGCATGCGTTATCGCACCCGGAATACAACGCTACGCACTACCGCGGCAGGCCGTACCACGCGCATGCGCAGAGCCACAAGGAATTGCTGGCGCTGCTGAAATATTAAATGTCATCCCGGCGCAGGCCGGGATCCATCCATCCGCTTGCACAAGCAGCAAATGTGGATCCCGGCCTGCGCCGGGATGACAAGCTAAACAGCCATTTCTTTCAACTGCATGTAATCCACCTTGCCGCTCCCCAATAAGGGGATGGCCTCCAACCGCACCACCTGCTTCGGCATGGCGAGTTCGGGGAATTTCTCCTGTTTCGCCTTCTCCAGCAGCGCCTCGCGGGTCATCTCCTGCGATTCGGTGAAGAGCACGACCTGCTCTCCTTTCCGCTCATCCGCTATCGCCAGCGCGGCGTGGTTCACGCCCGGCCAATGCCGCGCCGCCAGCTCTTCCACCATGCCGAGCGACACCATCTCCCCGCCGATCTTGGCGAAGCGCTTGGCTCTGCCCAGGATGCGGATATAGCCTTCCTGGTCGATGGAGACGATGTCGCCCGTATCGTACCATTCGGGCGCAGGCTCAATGACGCCGGGATGTTCGAGCCGCATATAGCCCAGCATCACGTTCGGGCCTTTGACCAGCAGCCTGCCGCCTTCTGCAATGCCCTCCACCGGCTCCAGGCGGCATTCGACAAAAGGAAACGGTCTTCCCACCGTGCCGGCCTTGTGCTCCAGCGGCGTGTTGAAAGCAAGCGCGGGCGCGGTTTCGGTGACGCCGTAGCCCTCCAGGATGTGCACGCGGAATTTGCTTGCCCACAGCTCGCGCGTCTCCACTTTAAGCTTCTCCGCGCCTGCCACCGCCAGCCGCACGTTCTGGAAATCGAAGCCGTGCGCTTGCGTCGCGTAGCCGCGGAAGAACGTATCCGTGCCGAGCAGGATGCTCGCATTCACGTCATAAGCGATTTCGGGGACGATCTTGTAATGCAAGGGCGAGGGGTAGAGGAATACGCGGATGCCTAAGGTTAGCGGCAGCAGCGTGCCGATGGTCAGGCCGAAGGAATGGAAAATGGGCAGCGCGTTCAGCATCACGTCGCGGTTGGTGAAGCTGATGCGGGAAGCGGCCTGGTGGATATTGGCCAGGATATTAGCGTGGGAGAGCGCCACGCCCTTGGGCAGTCCCTCCGAGCCGGACGTGTAGAGGATGACGGCGGGGGCGGAGGCGTCTTGGCGCATGGCGCGGGCGAAGGCCAGGTTCGGCACGTATGAACCTATCAGGCCGATCAGCTTATCGAGCGCGCCTGCCTGCCTGCGCGCATCTTCCAGGTAAAGGATGCGGCATTCTTCCGCCTCCAGCGCGTCAATCAGCGGCTGCAATTTTCCTTTGGCGATGAAGGCGCGGGAGGTCAGCACGGTCTTTGCCTCCGCCATCGCTACGGCTGCTTTTACGTTGCGGATGCCCGCCGAGAAATTGAGCATCGCCGGGATGCGCCCGCGCCGGTGCAGCGCCAGGAATGTCACCAACCCGCCGAGCGAGGTCGGCAGCAGCACCGCCACATGCTTCTCCCGCCCCAGCTGGCCTTTCAAGATCCGCGCCAGCACCAGCACGCGCATCAGCAGCCCGCGGTAGCTGACCGCCTGGCGGCCCAAATCTTCCGCGATCCGCATGCCCATGCCGTAACGTTCGCCCGCGGCGATGATAGCGGCCAGCGTCGGCTGCGGCGTGAAGCGCGCATGGTAGGCGTTCGCCGTCATGACATCGTAAATCCACTGCGCGGCGGCACGCCTGCGCGCTTTGCCCTGAAGGTGTTGCGGCAATGCAAGCTTCTGCGGCGCGCCGAAGGTGAGGGTGATCTTCGGCAGCAGCCTGCGCTTCAGCTTGCCGCCCATCAGCGAAAGATAGGTGAACTGCGCGCCTTCGATGTGGACGGGCAACACTGTCGCATCTGCTTTCTCGACGATCAGGCCGGTGCCGTCGTAGATCTTCATGATGCCGCCCGTGGTGGTGATGCGCCCCTCGGGGAAAATTACCGCCCTCCCGCCTGCTCTTACCTCCTGAATCACGCTCTTGGTGGAAAGCGGCTGGGAGGGATCGATTTTAAACACCTTCACCAATTTCAACAGCGGCTTAAAATACCATTTCCGCGCCTGGAACACGTTCATGACGAAGGCGGGCTTTTCAGGCAAAAACACCGCCAGCAGCAGCGGGTCTAAAAACGACTGATGGTTGGCGATGATGACGGTATGGCCGCCGGCAGCGTGGAAATGCTCCAGCCCGCGCACGTCTACGCGGAAGAGGAGTTTAAGCAGCCGGGTGAGAATAGCGCGTGTGAAGCGTTCGGGCATAGAAACATACGCCTATGTTGAGGATGGCAAGGATCATGAACAAATCGATAATGGCAAAGCCGACGGTGAGCAAAATGGCGCTGGCGATGGCTGCCGCCGTCATGAAAAACGAATCGAACAGATTGCTTGCCGCCAGCACGCGCGAGCGCACGGAGACTTCCGTCTCCGCCTGCATCAGCGCATAAAGCGGCACGATGTAGATGCCGCCCGATACCGCCACGCCCATCATGCACAGCACGATCAGCCAATGCTCCCGCACGTCGAAAAACTCCCCGATACCCATCAGATCGCCCTGCGGCACATCGGGGGTGAGGAAGACGATACCCGCCGAAAACGCCGAGACGCCAAGCAGCGCCCACGGCACGAAGCGGGTGCAGATCTCGCCCTTCAGGAGCGTATCGGCCAGCGTCGCGCCGATGGCGATGCCGATGGAAAACACGGTCAGGAAAAGGGTGTACACCGTGTTGTCGGCACTTAAGGATTGCGTTGCGTAATTGGCGAACTGCGCCATGAACACCGAGCTGATAAGCAAAAACCACGACAGCCCCAGCATGGCGCGGAACACGCGCGGGAACCCTTTAGCGCATGTGATGATTTCCTTGGCGCCGGCCACCAGGTAGAAATGCACCTCCGTCTCTGGCGCTGCCGGTTTCGTGCGTGGAATGTAGATGCTGGCGATGTAGCCGGTCACAGCCACCGCAATCAGCGCGTAGCCGATGACGTTGCCCGGCAGCTCCACCAAGAGCGCGCCGGAAATCAGCCCCAGCAGGATGCCTAAGTAATTTCCCGCCGAGACGAAACCGTTGCCTGCCAGCAGCTCCTTGGCGCGCAAATGCTCCGGCAGGGCGCTATACTTGATCGGGCCGACGAAGGTGGAATGCGTGCCGCTGACGAAGAGCAGGAACATCAGCAGCGGGATGTGCTGCGTGGCGAACCCGTAGAACGCGCCGAGCATGATGAGGATTTCGGCGATTTTCGTATAGGTGATGAGCTTGCCCTTTTCGCACTTGTCCGCCAGCTGCCCCGCCACGGAGGAAAAAAGCATCAAGGGCAGCACCAAAAGGCCGGAGCAGATGGTAATCAGAATATCCGCCCGGTCGATGGGCAGCGGCGTGCCGTGACGCGCGGCGTAGGCGATCAGCACCACCAGCCCGTTCCTGAGCATATTATCGTTAAACGTGCCCAAAAACTGCGCCAGGAACAGCGGCAGGAACCTGCGCCGCAGGAACAGCTTGTATTTCAGGTGGGGTATGTCTTTTAAGTCGAGTTCGGTCGGCAGTTCCATGCGGCTTTGAAGCTTGAAGCGTGACTTTGCGAATTGCGGATTCTTCCTGCCTAGCCTATAAAGGCGCTTCCGGCAACCCGCCCATGTATGGTTTTATGCAAAAGCCCGACGCCAAACAAGCCGAAGACGCCGTCCGCACCCTGCTCGCCTTCGCGGGCGAAGACCCTGACCGCGAGGGGTTAAAAGATACGCCCGCCCGTGTGGTGCGCGCCTATGCCGAGCATTTTTCCGGCTATGCGAAGGACCCTCACGACATCTTAAGCCGCACATTCCAGGAAGTCGGCGGGTACGATGAGATGATCGCCTTGCGCGACATCCGCTTCGAGTCGCATTGCGAGCATCACATGGCGCCGTTTTACGGGCGCGCGCACATCGCTTATCTGCCTGACACGCGCGTAGTGGGCTTGAGTAAGCTGGCAAGGCTGGTGGATATCTACGCCAAGCGTCTCCAGATTCAGGAGAAGATGACCGCGCAAATCGCCGACACCTTAACGGAGGTGCTGAATCCCAAAGGCGTCGCCGTCGTCATCGAAGGCGTGCATACCTGCATGACTATGCGCGGCGTGCACAAAACCGGCGCGGTCATGCAGACCAGCCGGTTAACCGGGCGCTTCCGCACCGACCCCAAAACGCGCCAGGAATTTTTCGATTTAATCAAAATGCCGCCGTTTCAAGGCGGAATGGGATGACGGGCAGCGCATGTACATCGCCACCACCCGCGCCATTAAGGTCATCGTCTACCCGTACTATCTGGATCAGCAGTCGCAGCCGGAGGAAAGCCGGCATGTCTGGGCGTATACCATCCAGATCGAGAACCACAGCACGGAGACGGTGCGGCTTTTGAGCCGCTACTGGCACATCACGGACGGCTTAGGGGAAGTGCAGGAAGTGCGCGGTCCGGGCGTGGTGGGCGAGCATCCCACGCTCGAGCCGGGGGAGGCTTTCCAGTACACCAGCGGCGCCAGCCTCAAAACCCCTTCCGGCCTGATGCAAGGAAGGTATACGATGGAAAACAGCCGCGGCGAACGCTTTGATATTGATATCCCTGCATTTTCCCTCGACAGTACGGAGCAGAAGTCCAGGCCGAACTAGGATGACAATTGTCACATATCTTTCACGTGTATTTCAGCGGACAAGATGCTATAAAGGTTAGTAAGTGGTAATTTGAGGATAATAGTGTAGACATGCGGTTTGATGCCAACAACAACCCGATTATGGATGGGAAACCGGACGGGGACGGGTCTTGGTCGGGCGATGCTGCAAGGCAAGCTCAACGTATTCTTAATACTGCGGTTTCAATAACGAACCTTCCTCTTCCTCGTGTCATTCTTACCAGTATGGATAAGAATGAGATAGGCGATGGTATCGTTAAATTGCCGTCCAGCAACAGCGGTTTCTTCGCAAATATTCCTAGTTTTTT
>CAYMDD010000023.1:0-5888 GCA_964389045.1 uncultured Rickettsiales bacterium | reverse complement strand
GGATAGGACCGCTCGCAAAAGGATTTTTTGACCGGTTCACACGCGACGTCCATACCGGCGAAGCGGCGAGCATGGGCGAAAACCCCCAATCCGATCCCTTGTCATCGGAAGCATTGACCGGCGGGGTGGAGAGAGTGGCGCTGGCCGATTTGGTCGGCCAGGATAGTTTTAGCAAGTATTCTTTCGCCGATATGCCCACGGGCACGCCTGTAACTCCGATGGGCGGCGGTGATGCAGGCGGTTTACGGGCGCTTGCTTAATTCTCCATCTTAATCCGCCTTTACCCTTTCCCGTTTGCGCTTGAACTGCATCTAGGCTAATCCTCTTTGCTAGTCACTGGCCGGGAGCATGTGCCGTATGAAGATCGCCGTATTGCGCGAGCGGAAGGAGGGGGAGCGGCGCGTGGCCGTCACGCCCGACATGGCGAGGAAATACATCGCCCTCGGCGCGCGAGTGGCGGTGGAATCCGGTGCGGGCGAGGGCGCGTCGTTCACCGACGGCGCGTATCAGACAGCGAGCGCTTGGATTGCAAAAAGCCTGCCGGAATTGCTCGAAAGCGCCGATATCGTCCTTTGCGTACAGCCGCCGGAGGAAGCGGCGGTGGCGGCGATGAAAGACGGCGCCATCCTCATCGGCATGCTCGACCCCTACCGCATCGACGGGGTGCTTTCGCATTACTCCCAAAAAGGCCTAAGCGCCTTCGCGCTGGAGCTGCTGCCGCGCATCTCCCGCGCGCAGAGCATGGACGTGCTTTCCTCCCAAAGCAACCTGGCCGGTTACCGCGCCGTGATCGAGGCGGTGGCGGCCATGAAGAAGGCCGTGCCGATGATGATGACGGCGGCAGGCACCATCGCGCCCGCCAAGGCGCTGATCCTCGGCGCAGGCGTGGCCGGCCTCCAGGCTATCGCTACCGCCCGGCGCTTAGGCGCGATTGTCTCCGCGTTCGATGTGAGGCCGGTGGCCAAGGAACAGGTGGAGTCGTTGGGCGCGAAATTCATCGAAGTCCCGGCGGAACACGCGGCTGCCGAAACCAAAGGTGGATATGCCAGGGAAATGAGCGAGGAGTATAAGAAGCGCCAGCAGCAGCTGATTGGCGATACCATCCGCAAGCAGGACATCGTCATCACTACCGCGCTCATCCCCGGAAAGCCCGCGCCGGTGCTGATTACGGAAGAGATGGTGCAGGCGATGAAACCGGGAAGCGTCATCGTCGATATGGCGGTCGGGGCAGGCGGCAATTGCGTGTTGAGCGAGTACGGGCAAACGGTGGAAAAACACGGCGTCACGCTGGTGGGCCACGCCAACCTGCCCAGCCAGGTCAGCCTTGACGCCAGCGCGCTCTACGCCCGGAATCTTTATACGTTCATCACCACCCTGCTTTTAAGCAAGGAAGGCGCGCTCGCCCCGCAATGGGAAGACGAACTGGTCATCGGCACCATGCTCACCCGCGACGGGCAGGCGGTGCATGCGATGTTGAAGGGATAAATCGTATGTCTGACATCACCTCATTCAAAGAAAAAGCCACTTACCTAAGCCAGCAGGCGCAGGAGCTGGCCGCCCAGGCCGATGCGATGCAGATCGGGCAGGCGGCGGCCAGCCCGTTCGTGGCGGGGTTGACAGTGTTCGTGCTGGCCTGTTTCGTGGGCTATTACGTGGTATGGAAGGTAACGCCCGCGCTTCATACACCGCTGATGAGCGTCACCAACGCCATTTCCGGCATCATCATCGTGGGCGCGATCATTGCCGTGGGTGGTGGCGGGGCGGGCGTTTCCACCGTCGCCGGGTTCATCGCCGTCGTGCTTGCCTCCATCAATATCTTCGGCGGGTTTACCGTGACGCGGCGGATGCTGTCGATGTTCCAGAAAAAATCCACCTCAACCCAAGGAGATCGTCCATGAAAGGCAAGATCATCAGCTACTCGGCCATTGCGGCTTTCGCCATGAGCTATTTGTTCGACTGGCTTTACCACGGCGTGATCCTTCTGCCGATGTACGAGCAAACCGCAAGCCTGTGGCGCCCGATGCAGGAGATGGAGGCGCTGATGCCGTTCTGCGTCATGTGGCATCTGCTGCGCGCCATTATCATCGCGTGGATTCTTGTTCATGTATATGAGGCCAGGGGCACGGCGGATTATCTGCGCTTCGGCCTTTATCTCGGCCTGCTAATGGGCATTCTCCCCTTCGGCAGCTATGTCTACATGCCGATTCCGATCATGCTCGCGGTGGCCTGGCTGGCAGGCGGCGTGTTCCTTGGCCTCCTCATCAGCATGGCGGTGGTGCGGGTTTATAACCGGTTCGCGCCTGCCGGCGCGGCGCGCACCTAACGCATAAGGACAGCGCGCCCATGACCGACATGCAGGCCATGCTTTACCTTGCCGCAGCAGTGCTCTTCATTTTGAGCCTGAAGGGCCTTTCCTCGCCGGAAACGGCGCGCCGCGGCAATATGTACGGCATGGTCGGTATGGCCGTCGCTGTCCTTACCACCCTGACCATGAGCGGCAGCTGGTTCTCTGCGTCATCTGTGCATACGGGCAATAATTTCATTACCCTGCTCGCCATCGCCATCGGCGGAGGTATCGGCGTCTTCATCGCCCGCCGTATTGCCATGACGGCCATGCCGCAGCTGGTGGCGGCATTTCACTCGCTGGTAGGCCTGGCCGCTGTGCTGATCGCTTTCGCCGCCCTTTATTCGCCCGAAAGCTACAACATCGGGCAGGCAGGCAACATTCCCGGCGGCAGCCTGCTGGAGATGAGCTTAGGCTCCGTCATCGGCGCGATTACCTTTACCGGCTCGCTGGTGGCGTTTGCCAAGCTGCAAGGCATTCTCTCCGGCAAGCCGCTGCGTTTTAAAGGCCAGCACGCCATGAACGCGCTGGCGGCGTTGGCCATCCTGGCGCTGATCGTAGTGTTCTGCGCCACGGAATCGCATTTCCTCTTCATCCTGCTGACCGCCTTGGCGCTGGCGCTGGGCTTACTGCTGATCCTGCCGATCGGCGGGGCGGACATGCCCGTGGTGGTCTCCATGCTCAATTCCTATTCCGGCTGGGCGGCCTCCGGCATCGGCTTTACGCTCGGCAACCAGCTGCTCATCATCACCGGCGCGCTGGTCGGCGCTTCCGGTGCCATCCTCTCCTACATCATGTGCAAGGCGATGAACCGCTCCATCATCAACGTCATCTTCGGCGGGTTCGGTTCACCTCCCGAAGCCTTGGCGCAGGGAGGCACGGAAGAAAAACCCGTCAAAGCCGGCAGCGCGGAAGACGCCGCCTTCATCATGAAAAACGCCGGCTCCGTCATCATCGTGCCGGGTTACGGCATGGCCGTGGCTCAGGCGCAGCATGCGCTCCGGGAAATGGCGGAGATGCTGGAAAAAGAGGGCATCTCGGTCAAATACGCCATCCACCCCGTGGCAGGCAGAATGCCCGGCCACATGAACGTGCTGCTGGCGGAGGCTAATGTGCCGTATGACAGCGTCTACGAGCTGGAGGAGATCAACAACGAATTCGCGCAGACGGACGTGGCTTTCGTCATCGGCGCCAACGATGTGACCAACCCGGCGGCCAAATCCAACCCGCAAAGCCCCATCTACGGCATGCCGATCCTGGACGTGGCCGCAGCCAAAACCGTGCTCTTCATTAAGCGCGGCAGGGCGGCAGGCTACGCGGGCATCGACAATGAGTTGTTCTACAACCCAAACACCATGATGCTCTTCGGCGATGCGAAGAAAATGACGGAAGAGATTGTAAGGGCGCTGAAGGTTTAAAAAAAAGCCCAAAGCCTTTCTTGGCTTTGGGCATGTATATCAGAAGACGAAGCTTGCTCTCCGCGTGTCTGCGCGTTCGAGAGTATCGTTGAAGAACGCGCCCTTGTCTTCCGCGTGTTTGAAGCCCTCGATCAGCGAGCGGTCTGCATGGTTGCAGAGCCTGGTGTAGTGGACATCAAAGCTGTAGCTCGGTTCCTGCCGGTAAGGCACCTGCCTCGTCTCCCATTCGGGGATGAGGAGGAAGTGGTGCTTGCTGGCACCGGGAGCTTCCGCAAAGATATAGACGGCGAGAGTGACATCCTGCCTTACATCCTCTCCTTCCTTTTCTTCAATGATCTGGTCAGGGTCGCAGGCCGCGATCTCCACATGATCTTCATGGAACGTCAAGACCATAATTGCCTTGTAGTCATCGTCCATGTAGTAGACTTTCATTGCTGAAAATCCCCTGTTCAACCAGCGCAAGCCGGAATATCTCTTAAACGTACGCGAAACTTTCGCGCCGTATAACCAGCGGTATACCGGTTTTCGTGAGGAAGATCCGGCTATGCGTGGTAAGAACAACAAAAACATAATTGAAGCGTTAAATAAGTGCAAGATTTAAAGTTATCTGTGGAAGTATATCCTATTGAAACCAAGAAATTCCTTGCCCGCTATCCTTGTTTTTCATACACTCCGCACCTTATCTTTAACCGTTTTTGACAGGCTTATCTCCGCATGTCTCAACCCTCTGAGCTTTCGCCGCTTCCGCCCACGCTTTCCTTTGAGCAGGCGATGAAGGAATTGGAGGGTATCGTGCGCAAGCTCGAAGGCGGCAATGCCGATCTGGAAGGCTCCATCCAGGAATACTTAAAAGGCATGCAGCTGAAAGAATATTGCGAGGAAAAGCTGAAAGCCGCCCGCCTCAAAGTGGAGACGGTGATGCGCGGGGCGGACGGAAGCATGAAAACGCAAGCCTTCGACGCGGGCGCTTGAGAAAAATAACCGTAAAGAAAGCATCGAACACCCCATGATTACGCAGCTCCCTAACACCCTTCAGGATGCCATCCAGAACGTAGCGCAGGAGCTGGAGGCGAAGATGGACGAACTCCTCTTCGACCCGCGCAAAGCCAGGAGCGATGCCACGGTGCTCTCCTTCCAGGCGCGGAAAGTTGCTGCCAACGAAGAGGAATTCGACGAGGGCGACGGCGACACGGTGTTGCGCGCCATGCGTTATTCGGCGCTCTCCGGCGGCAAGCGCCTTCGCCCGTTCCTGCTGGTCTGCTCCGCGGGTCTGTTCGGCGTATCGCGCGAGGCGGCGCTGTGCGCTGCGGCGGCGGTTGAGTTCATTCATACCTATTCGCTGGTGCACGACGATCTGCCCGCGATGGACAATGACAATCTGCGCCGCGGCAAGCCCAGCTGCCACGTGGAATTCGGCGAGGCCGCGGCGATTCTCGCAGGCGATGCGCTGCTGACCTATGCCTTTCAGATTCTGGCCGACCCAAAAGTGCATGCCGATGCTGCCGTGCGCTGCGAGCTGATTAAGGCATTGAGCCAGGCAGCCGGCTACCTGGGCATGGTCGGCGGCCAGATGATGGACATGCAGGCCGAAAACCAGCAATTGACGGTGGATGAAATCATCCGCCTTCAGCGCTTAAAAACCGGCGAGCTGTTCGCGGTTTCCTGCGAAGCGGGCGCCATCCTCGGCAAAGCGCCGGCCATGATGCGCTCCGTGCTCCGCGCCTATGCGCACGATATGGGCCTGGCCTTCCAGATCACGGACGATCTGCTCGATGCGGAAGGCACACGCACCAAGATGGGCAAGGAAGTAAAAAAAGACAACACCGCCGGTAAGGCGACGCTGATCGGCGCGCTCGGCGTCGAGCGCGCACGCGAGCATGCGCAAATCCTGGCAAGCCAGGCGATTTCGCATTTGGACGTATTCGATAAGAAGGCCGATCTCTTGCGAGACCTGGCGCGTTTCGTGGTGGCGCGGACGTACTAGGGCGTGCCGTCAATTACTACTACTGCTTGTTGCGAAGCGCGGCTTTCCTAGCTTCCGTTGCTTCCGCCGTCGCACTCCGTGCTATGGCGGACAGGCATGTAAAGTGGAGGTTTGCCCGCCGAAGCTTTAGCGTAGGCGGGGT
>CAYMDD010000022.1:11827-12113 GCA_964389045.1 uncultured Rickettsiales bacterium | reverse complement strand
AACTGGGGGTAAGCGCTGGGGGAGACCATAGCGCAAAGGGAAAACCCGCGCCAGCATAAATTGGCAAAAATTTTCCCCTCCCACCTAAGCGTGCAGGACTGCCAGATCATGCAGCAAGGTTTTGAGTTTCGCCGTCATCTGGCCTGCGTCCTTATAGCTCTCCGCCACCACCAGCTTTTCATCCGGCCTGAGCTTCATGCGCGTGGGGCGCTTGGCGATATAGGCAAAGAGTTTCTCCGGCTTCAGCATCTCGCCCGCGCGGAAGGAAACCACCGCGCCTTTCGGC
>CAYMDD010000022.1:0-11817 GCA_964389045.1 uncultured Rickettsiales bacterium | reverse complement strand
GATCGAGACGATGGCGAGCAGATGCTCCACCTCCTCCGGCAATTTGCCGAAGCGGTCGATCATCTCGGCGGCGAACGCCTCGATCTCCGCCTCGTCGGCCAAATCGCCCAAGCGCTTGTAAAGCCCTAAACGCAGGTTGAGGTCGGAGACGTATTCCTCCGGGATCAGCACCGACATGCCCAGATTGATCTGCGGACTCCACTCCTCGCGCCTTGGGGCTTGCGCTTTTCCGCCCTGCTCGCGCTTTAACGCTTCCACGGCTTCCTCCAGCATCTGCTGGTACAGCTCAATGCCCACCTCCTTGATATGCCCCGACTGCTCCTCGCCCACCAGATTGCCGAAGCCGCGGATGTCCATGTCGTGGCTGGCGAGCGTGAAGCCCGCGCCCAAAGAATCGAGCGTCTGCATCACTTCCAGCCTGCGCGTGGCGGTGTGGCTTAAGGTCTTCTGCGCCGGCAGGAGAAAATACGCATACGCCCGCAGCTTGCCGCGCCCCACGCGCCCGCGCATCTGGTAAAGCTGGCTCAACCCGAAGCGGTCGGCGCGGTGGATGATGATGGTGTTGGCGGTGGGAATATCCAGCCCGGATTCGATGATGGCGGTGGAAATGAGCAGATCGTATTTCCCGTCATAAAAATCGTTCATGATAGCATCCAGTTCGCTCGCCGCCATCTGCCCGTGCGCCACGGCGATTTTGAGTTCGGGCAGCAGCTCGCGCATCTTGACCGACAGTTCGGGGATGTCCTGGATGCGCGGCGTGACCAGAAAAATCCGCCCCGCCCTGTTCAGCTCGCGTAAGGCAGCCTCGCGGATCACCACCGGGTCGAACGGCATCACGAAACTGCGGATGGCCAGCCGGTCTACCGGCGGGGTGGTAATCAGGCTCAAATCGCGCACGCCGGTCAGCGCCATCTGCAGCGTGCGCGGAATCGGCGTGGCCGAGAGCGTGAGCACGTGCACATCCGCCTTCAGCTCCTTCAGGCGCTCTTTCTGCCCCACGCCGAAATGCTGCTCCTCATCGACGATCACCAGCCCCAGCCGCGCAAATCCCACCGTCTTGGAAAGAAGCGCATGCGTGCCCACCACGATATCGACCGTGCCGTCTTTCAGCCCCTGCTTTGTCTCCCTGGCCTCCTTGGCCGAAACCAGGCGCGAAAGCTGGCGCACATTCACTTGGAAACCCTCGAAGCGCTCCCTGAAATGCTTGAAGTGCTGGCGGCACAGCAGCGTGGTCGGCGTGACGACAGCCACCTGCATTTTCGGCTCCGCATGCGTGGCCACGAACGCCGCGCGCAAGGCCACCTCGGTTTTGCCGAAGCCCACGTCGCCGCAGATGAGCCTGTCCATCGGCTTGCCCGATTTAAGGTCTGCCACCACCTCCTCGATCGAGCGCTCCTGGTCTTCCGTCTCCACGTACGGGAAGCGCGCGCAGAATGCCGCATAGGCCGCCTCGTGGCTTTCCAGCTCCGGCGCTTCGCGCACGCTGCGCGCGGCTGCGGTTTTGATTAGGTGCTCGGCGGCGATCTTGATGCGTTCTTTGAGCCTGGCTTTCCTGGCCTGCCAGCTTGCGCCGCCCAGCTTGTCGAGCCTGGCGTGCTCCTCCTCCGTGCCATAGCGCGTGAGCAAGTCGATATTCTCCACGGGGAGGAACAGCTTATCGTCACCTTCGTAAATGAGTTTCAAGCAATCATGCCGCGCGCCGCCGATTTCCAGCGTCACCAGCCCTTCGAAGCGCCCGATGCCGTGCTCGCGGTGCACCACCAGCTCACCCATCTCGAAATTGGCGGATTCGGCCAAGAAATTCTCGGATTTGCGCTTTTTCTTCTTAGCGCGGATCACCTTCTCGCCCAGCAGATCCTGCTCGCTGACAATGGCCGCCTCCCGCACGGAGAACCCCTGCCCGACCGGCAGCACCGCCACTCCCAGCGCCTTGCCGCTGATGTCCTTGATGTCCCGCCAGTGCTCGATCCGCAGCGTATGCAGCCCTTGCGCGGAAGCCATGCCCATCAGCCGTTCGCGCGAGCCTTGGCTTTGGGCGGCAAGCAAGGTCGATTGCCTGCTTGCGCGCTTGTTCGCAATAAACTCCTGTAGCTGCGCGAAAGGGTTCACCTCCGGCTTGCGGCCTGCGGTGAACTGCACGCCGCCCCTTATGCCCGAATCCACCGCGTTGCCGCCCGTAAACGGCGAAAACGCCACCACGCGCCCGCGCGTCTTCACCCATTCCCGCCAGCCACTTTCGGTGAGGTAAAGCAGCTCCGGCGGCAGCGGGTGGTACGGCGCGCCGTCCTTGACGGAATTTTTCTCCGTGGCCACCCTGGCCTCGTAGTAATCGCGTATAGTGTCCTGCCGTTCGGCAATCGCTTCTTCCGCCTGGGCGTCCAGCACCAGCCACGCCTCGGGCGCGTAGTGAAACAGCGTTTCCGTCTGCTCGTAAAACAGCGGCAGCCAATGCTCCATGCCCGGCGCCCGCCCGCCCTGGCTCAACGCCTCGTAAAGCGCATCTGCCTTGCCCACCGCGCCGAAGCGCTCGCGGTAGCCGCTCCTGAAACGCTCGATGCGGTCTTCCGTCAGGATCACCTCGCTCATGGGTTTCAAGACCACGCGCGCCTCGCTGCCGCTCGAGCCTTGCGTCATCGGGTCGAAGCGGCGCAAGGATTCGATGTCATCCCCGAACAGGTCGATGCGCAAGCCCTCCTCATCCCCCGGCGGGATCAGGTCGATGATGCTGCCGCGCACCGCATACTCTCCCGCTTCCATCGCCTTGCCTACGCGCACGTAGCCGTTGCTGTTTAAGAAGGAGAGAAACGCATCGCGGGCCAGCGCCTTGCCGGCTTCAAGCACAAAGACCGCGTCTTTAAACACCTCGCGCGGCGGCAGCTTCTGCAACAGCGCGTTGACAGTGGTGACGATGAGGCGTTTTTTCCCTTTCGCCACGGGCTGCTGCAATGCATGCAACGCCTGGATGCGTTCGGCGACGATGGCCGGGTTCGGCGACACGCGGTCATACGGCAGGCAATCCCACGCCGGCAGAAACACCGTCTCCGCATCGGAGAGGAAAAACGGCAGCGTGTCGAGCAGCGCCCGCGCCGCGCGGTCGCCGGGCGCGACATGGATCAGCGCCCGCGCCGCCTCATCCTCCAGGAGCGTTTTCAGCGCATAGCCCTGCGACCCCGCCGTCACGCCGCCAAGGGTAAACAGGCGCGCCTGCCCCTTCTCCGCCATCTCCGCCGCCGTCATGCGCCGCCCGGCGTCAGCGCGCGCAAGGCTTCGATGAGCGGCCTGTATGCTTCAGGCACGTCCTCCTTGGCCAGCACCCAATCCCAGATGGCGGCGTCTTCCTCGTCCAGCAGCTTCTCGTAGGTGTCGAGCGCATGCCCTTGCAGCTCCGGCAGTTTCCGCTCGGCAAACCATGCGAGCAGCAGATCCATCTCCTTGTTGCCGCGGTGGGCGCTGCGGTAGGCCAGGCGCTTCATGCGGATTGCATCGTTGTCTTTTCTTAACGATTTATTCATATTGCTTCTTTACCGTCTTCTTTTATCATTGCGAGCATTTAATGATGAGACGAGCGTAAGATTGCAAGCATGTTCCTCGGCTACCGCAGCAGTGACCCCGTAATTACCATCTGCCAGGACAATGCCGCCTCGCATATCTTCATCAGCGAGGTGAACAAACCCGCGCAGGAAATCCTTGGCTATAAATCCTCAGAGATCAAAGGCAAGCCGTTCTCCCAGCTCATCCCTTCGCGGATCGCCGCGCTGATGCACGAATACGTCGAGTTCGACGCCGACGGCAACGATGTGGGCAGCGTCTTGAGCAAGGTGCAAAGCTTCTGCCTGGTCGATGCCAAAGGCGGCGAGACGGCGCTGCGCCTCAAAGTGCTGCGCGCCGAATCCTCCGCCGACAAGGCCTTTTTCAAGCTGATCCTGCAAAGCGGCCAGAGCGACCGCAGAAACGAAGCCTTCCGGGCTATCTTACGCGAAAACTTCAAAGGCCACGAGGTGATCGACGCAGCCACCTCCCTGCCCGACCGCTACTCGCTGATTAAGGACATCGAGTTTGTGCTGTTCTACGTGCATAAAGGAGAGCTGAACGCGAGCTTCGCGCTTCTGGAGCTGGACGGGGCGGAAGACATCGCCCACCGACATGGCAAGGAGACGCCTGGCCGCATCTTGAAGCACATCGCCACGCTCGCGCGCCAGAATCTCCGCCCGGACGACATCATCGGGAGCATCCCCCCGCACCGCTTAGGGCTGATCCTGCTCGACACCGCCTCCGATTCCGCGCGCATGGTGCTGAACCGCCTGCGCTGGCTGATCGCCGCCAACCCCTACCCGCTGGAGGGCGGCAAACCCCTCCCCCTCACGGTCAGCATCGGCTTCATGGCGCTGGGCGGGCGCATAAACGACAAAGCCGCGCTCCAGGACTCCGAAGCTTACATGAACAGGCTGCCGGCAAGCGCGGGCAATATTCTCCAGGAAATCGAGGACATCGAAATCCGCGAGGAGGAAAACGGTGACCGCCGCGAGCAACAGCAATCCGTCCTCTACGACCGCCGCAAGGGCGAGCGGCGTCAGGAATAGCATGGTTAAAAAAATGCCGAAGCCAGAATAATCCAGCTTCGGCGTAATCCTAGGGCTTATCGAGATAGCTCCTGAAGTTGAGCCTTCCCATCTCGTTTTCCCCTTCCTTCGGGAAAAAGCGGAAGAAGAGCAGCTTCCTCCAGCTATCCCCCCGGTAGTCCTGACACCGGTGGACGGCATCCCGAAGCGCGTCTCTCAACACTCCCCGAGCGCAGGGGTTGGCACTGCCCAAGAAAACCCGCTCCATACCGTGGGGGAACAGCGGCAGCTCCGACACGTCATAGACGTGATAGCCCACGCGGACGCTATCGGGCAGCGCGAAGTCCAGCAGGTAACTGCCGCCTTGCACGTAGACCGTGTCCGTTCGGGGGTCGAACTCCACGTTGCCGAGACGGATGCGGATGCCTCCGACCTCGAGCGTCGTCACGGTGCCCGGCACTTCCGCCTTCGAAACCTTCAGGCTCTCCATCGGAAGAAATCCTTCTGCCCGCTTTGGCGGGGCAGGAAGCCGAAAATTCCCGGCAGCATAAGCAGGCGGCGGTTAACGCAACCGCGCCTTGACCTGGTTCAAATCGTTTGAGCCGAAAAGTCGTTTCCGCTCATGCAGCCAGGAAAAATCCTGAGCATTTTAGCAAAAAAATGAAAAAGGGCAAAGGATTTAAGACGCTTTCTCCAGCCGCTCCTCATGCGCGGCCAGGCCCAGCATTTTGAGCTTGCGGTGGAGCGCCGAGCGCTCCATGCCGACGAAGGCGGATGTTTTGGAGATATTGCCGCCGAAGCGCCCGATCTGCGCCGCCAGATATTGCTTTTCGAACAGCTCCCGCGCCTCGCGCAAGTCGAGCGCCATGATGTCGGCGTTCACTTCCGGCCTCGCCATAACGGGATTGGAATAGAGGATCTCCTGCGGCAGCATAGTGGCGGAAATCGGCGCGCCCGCCTCGCCGGGCGCCATGATGGCCAGCCATTCCATCACATTCTTGAGTTCCCGCACATTGCCCGGCCAGGGATAGGATTGCAGCGCCGCCACCGCATCCGGCGCGAGCGTGCGGGGCGCGCCGCCCGCCAGCACGGGCGATTTCAGAAAGAAGGCGCACAGCTCCGGGATGTCCTCGCCGCGCTCGCGCAGCGCGGGCATGCGGATCGGCACCACGTTCAGGCGGTAATATAAATCCTCGCGCAAGCGCCCGCCCGCGATCTCCTCGCTCAAATCCCGGCACGAGGCGGCTACGATCCGCACGTCGATCTCCACCTTGCGCCCGCCGTTCACGCGGGCGAAGCCTCCCTCCTGCAGCACGCGCAGAAGCTTTGCCTGCACGTCAAGCGGCACATCCGCCACCTCGTCGATAAAGAGCGTGCCGCCATGCGCGCGCTCGAACAGCCCCAGCTTCTCCACCGCCCCGGCGCGGCCAGCGTCCTCGCGCCCGAACAGCTCTTCTTCCACGCGGTCATGCGAAAACGCGGAAGCCGAAAGCACCGTAAACGGCGCCGACGCCCGGCTCGACCGCGCGTGAATCAGCCGCGCCACCATCTCCTTGCCCGTTCCCTGCGCACCCGTAATCAGCACGCGGCTGGAGGCCTGCGCCACCTTCTCCACCGCCTGGCGCACGGCGGCGATCGCCTGCGAAGCGCCGTTCAGCTGCGGCTCGAAGCGCCCGCGGGTTTTCAGCTCCATCACCTCCGACTTCAGACGCTTGAGTTCCAGCGCCTTTTCCACCACCAGCAGCAGCCGGTCTTCCTTGAACGGTTTTTCGATATAGTCGTATGCGCCCATCTTGATGGCGGAGACGGCGGTTTCGATATTCCCGTGCCCGCTAATCATGATGACGGGAACATGCGGATACTGCGCCTGCATCAGCTCCAGGATGCCAAGCCCGTCCATTTCGCTGCCCTGGAGCCAGATGTCCAGGATCACGGCGGAGGGCACGCGCTCGGACAGGCTTTTCAATGCCTGATCGCTGCTGGCGGCGGTGCGCGTGCGGTATTTATGGTCGGTCAGGATATCGGCGACCAGATCGCGGATATCGGCTTCGTCGTCGATGATAAGGATGTCTGCGGTCATAGGCTAGTGACTGAATGGTTAATGGCTAGTGACTAGTAAAAAATTTGGCAATTTCAACTGGGTATTTAATACCAGCCACCAGCCACTAACCACTAGCCACTCCTTCAATTGCGGCATATATACCACAACTCACGTTAAAAAGAAAAGAGTGACGATAGCGCCGCCCGCAGGCGCATTGGCAAGCTTCAGCTCGCCTTTATGCTCCTCCACGATCTTGCGTGCGATGGCTAGCCCCAACCCGGTTCCTTTGGCGCGCGTGGTGAAATATGGCTCCAGCATCCGCTCGATCGTATCGGGCGGGAAGCCGGGGCCGTTGTCGCGCACCTCGATGGCAATGCCCCGCGTGTCCCGTGAGAGCCGCACGTCGATGGCGGGGTTCTCCGCCCCATGCCCTTCGAGCGATTCGGCGGCGTTTTTGAGGATATTGCCCAAGGCCTGCGTCAGCTGGCGCTCGTCGCATTCCATCGGCAGAGGTTTATCCGGCAGCTGCATGCGGTAATGGATGCCGCCATGCGCCACCTGCTCGGAAAATACTGCCTTGCGGATCAGCGCGCTCAACTCCTCTTCCTTGAATACCGGGTTCGGCATGCGCGCGAAGCCCACGAATTCCTCCACCATCCGCCCGATATCGCTCACGTGGCGGCTGATCGTGTCGGTATAGCGCGTGAACGTCTCGCTTTCTTCCTCCGCAATGTATTTGCCGTATTTGCGCTTGATGCGCTCGGCGGCGAGCGCAATCGGCGTCAGCGGGTTTTTAATCTCATGCGCCACGCGCCTCGCCACGTCCGACCACGCGGCATGGCGTTCCGCCGCCACCATCGGCGTGATGTCGTCGAAGGTGACGATATAACCCTGGACGCCGCTTTCGCCCACTTCCGCCGAAACGCGCGCGTGCAGGGTAAGCGCTTTTTCCCCTCTGCCCACCGAAAGCGTCCCCTGGCTCTGCGCCTGCTGGTTTTCACCTGCCTGCGCCAGCAGCGCCTCGATACCCGGCAGCGCTTGCTCCACCACCGTCCCCTCGAGCCTGCCGGACGGCGTGCTCAACATCGCCTCCGCCGAACGGTTGGCGAGCGTCACGCGGTGCGCCGCATCGAGCGCCAGCACGCCCGCCGACACGCCGCTTAAGACGGCTTCGCTGAAGCGCCGCCGGGCGTCCAGCCGCCGGTTGGCCTCGATCAGCTGCCCGCGCTGCGCGGCCAGCTGTTCCGTCATGCGGTTGAAAGTGCGCAGCAGCGTCTCGATCTCATCGTCTTCGGCATGGGTTTCGTGCGTGGCGACCCTCGCGTCGTAATCGCCGCCGCGCACGCGCTCCGCCGCCTCCACCAGCCACGCTACGGCAGAAAGCAGGAGGATGGCGAACTGGATGCCGTACCAGACGGAGGAAAGCACCAGGAGCAGCGCGAACGAGACGAACACCAGCGAAAAGGTGAGCCTCAAGCGTCCGATGTTGCGCTGCAAGTCGTTATACTGCTTCACCGCCCCTTGCGTTTTTTCCATGTGCGATAGCACCTTGCTATCCACCAGCCTGCCCACCAGCAGGTAGGTATCCTCGCCGTTGTTGAGCGCCACCAGCGCGCGCACCTTGCCGTCGTCATCGTCGGAGAGCAGCACCACCTCGCCGTCCCGCGCGCGCTCAATGGCGTCCATCGGCAGGCTTTCGAACGCCGCGGCGAACGTATACCTTCCTTGCGCGATGATGCGGTTCCGCTGAAACACCATCACCTCCGGGATCGAGCGCAGGCCCGCCCGCGCCGATACCGCGCGGTTGAACTCCACCGGGTTGGCGAACGCCAGGTCGAGGATCGGGTTTAAATCGTCCGCCATCGCCACCGCCTCCGCCCTAATCGTCTCGCGGTGCTCGGCCATGTAGGCCTCCGCCACCGCCAGCGATTCCGTCACCGCGCGCTGCACCCGCTCGTTGAACCACGCCTGGATGCCCAGATTGAAAAAGAAGATCGAGAAAATCGTCACCACCAATACCGGCAGGATGGCGACCAGGCTGAACGTCCCCACCATGCGCCGCTGCAACCGCGATCCGGCCAGCCCGCGCCGCAAGCGCCACGCCAGCTTCAGCGCCCGCCTGCCGATCAACGCGCAAAGCGCGAGCAGCAGGCTTAGATTAATCAGGAGCAGCATCCACACCTGCTGCGGCCTAGGCCCCAGCGGCGTGGTGCGGCTGACGATGGTGAGATAGGTGATCGTCCCCGCCAGCAGCAGCGCCAGCGCCAGCATCAGGCCGATGCTGCGCTTAAGCCTTCGCATGCGGGAAACCGTTTTCACCGCCTGATTCCCAGCTCTTGCATGCGCTTTCTGAGCGTATTGCGGTTGATGCCGAGCAGCTGGGCGGCGCGGATCTGGTTCCCCCTGGTGGCGGCCAGCGCCTGCGCGATCAGCGGACGCTCGATCAGCGGCAGGATACGCGCGTAGAGACCTTCCGGCGGCAGCGCGCCTTCATGCGCGCCGAAATAAGCCTTCAACTGCTCCGCCGCCAGCTGCTCCAGCGAGGTGATGCCGGAAGGCTCCTGCGCGGCTTTGACGGAGGCTTGGGTAAAATGCCGCTGCAATTCCTCCGCCCCGATCATGCGCGAAACGCCTAGCGTGCAGGCGCGGTAGATGCAGTTTTCCAGCTCGCGGATATTGCCCGGCCATTCCTGCGCTTGCAGCAGCTCAAGCGCCTCCTCCGTCAAGTGTTTCTCCGGCAGTCCCGCTCGTGCGCCTTTGTAGAGGAAATGCCGGGCCAGCGCCGGGATGTCCTCCTTTCGTTCGCGCAGAGCGGGCATGCGGATCGGCACCACGTTCAGACGGTAATAAAGATCTTCGCGGAATTCCCCTGCCTGCATCGACTGGCGCAAATCGCGGTGCGTGGCGCAGACGATGCGCACATCCGCCTTCACCGGCTTCTCCGCACCTACGGGCGTGAATTCGCCCTCCTGCAATACGCGCAGGAGTTTCGTTTGTGCATCGAGGGGCATATCGCCGATTTCATCCAGGAACAATGTTCCGCCGGAAGCCAGCGCGAATTTGCCGGCTTTTTTCGCATGCGCGCCGGTGAACGCGCCTTTTTCATGCCCGAACAGCTCCGATTCCACCAGCTCTTTCGGAATCGCCGCCATGTTGACCGCCACGAACGGTTTTTTCGCCCGGTGCCCCAGCTCATGCAGCGAGCGGGCGATCAGCTCCTTGCCCGTGCCCGACTCACCCGTAATCATCACCGTCAGATCCACGCGCACCACCCGCGCGAGCGTTTTGTAGACCGCCTGCATCGCTGCCGACGCGCCGATCAGCGCAGCCTGCTCACGCACAGCGGGAAGAACCGGCACTTCCTCCGCTATGGGCAGCGCCAGCGCATGTTCCAGGCAATCGAGCAGCCGGTTCAGATCGAACGGCTTGGGCAGGTATTCATATGCTCCGCATTCGCTGGCCTTGACGGCGGTGGAAAGCGTGTTCTGCGCGCTGATGACGATGACGGGCAGCTCCGGCCTGCGCGCGCGGATCGAGGGGAGCCACGCAAAGCTGCTCGCCTCCTTGCCAGAAAACGGCATCAGCACATCCGTAATCAGCGCCGCGCCTTCGCCCGTCTCCACCATCGCCATCAGCTCCGCCCCGTCGCGCGCCACCCGCGTGCGGTATCCGCGCCGCCTGACCGCCTGGGTAAGCACGGTAAGCACCGAATCGTCATCGTCGGCGATCAGAATCGTCTGCGTCATGCGGCAACCCTTAAGGAAACGCGGAACGCCGCACCCCTGCCAGACTCCTGCGGCAGCAGCTCCAGCTGCCCGCCCATGTCGGCAGCCAGCCGGTACGCCACCGCCAGCCCCAGCCCTCTGCCCCTGCCCTTGGAACTGACAAACGGCGCAAACAGCGTCTCGCGCAGATGCTCCGCCACGCCCGCGCCGTTATCGCGCACCTCCACCGCCACCCGCCCGTCGGCATACGCCGTTTTCACCGTTATCGCCGGCAGCGGCGCATCCGCCAGCGCTTCCCTTGCATTGGCAAAAAGGTTCATCCATAGCTGCTCCAGGCCTATGCGGTGGGCAAGCACTTCCGGTAGGGAGGGGTCGAAATCCTCCGCCCAGGCGATGTCTCCGGCAAGCGCCGCCCGCACCGTCTCTTTCGCATGCCGTAAGCCCGCATGCACATTGACCGCTTCCAGAGCCAGCCCTTCGCCGTCGCTCAAACCCTCCACCCGCTCCACAATGTCGCGGATGCGCTCCGCCTCGCGGCAGATGAGCAGCGGCAGCGCGGCATCCCCGCCGAGCGCATCCTCTGCCATCAGCTGCGCGGCTCCCTTGATGCCCGCCAGCGGGTTTTTGATTTCATGCGCGAGCATCGCGCCGATCAGGGCGGATGCCTTGGCCACCCGGTCATGCGATTGCTCCATTTTAAACAACTCCCCATGCGTCTCCGGCTCGACGATGAGAAGCACGCCCTCTTCCACCGGCACCGCCCGCACCGCGCCGCGCGCGCCTTCCTGCGTGTAATCCGTCACCGGCATGCGCTCTTCCGCCGCGCGCCCGGCGAGCGCGGCCAGCGGCGTAATCTTTTCCAGCTTCTGGCCGCACAGCTTCCGCGCGCTTGAATGCGCCCACTCCTCCGCCGCGGCATTCACCCAGACAATTACTCCCTGCCGGTCGGTGAGCAACAACGCATATGGCAGCGCATCGAAAAGCGGCGCGGGATCGAACGGCGGCGGCCTGCCCGCCTCAAGCGGCAAGGGCTGGGGCTGCATGGCGCTGCTCTCCCGCCTTATCGTAAAACCGCGCGATTTCTTCTCTTACCTGGGCGATATCCTGCATCTGGTTCACGCGGTTGCGGAATTCCGCCGCCCCATGCATCCCCGCCGCGTACCAGCCGATATGCTTCCGCGCGATCATCTTGCCCTGGTCGGAGCCGTATGCCGTGAGCATGTCCTCGTAATGCTCCAGCACGATTTCCTTCTGCTCCTGCACACTCGGCGAAAGTGTCTTCTCGCCCGTTTTCAGGTAATGGCACACCTGCGCCGGAAACCACGGGCGGCCATACGTCCCGCGCCCGATCATCACCCCATCCGCGCCGGACAGGCGAAAAGCATTGTCTACCCCTGCGAAATTGGTGATGTCCCCGTTGGCGATGACAGGCAGCGGCACCGCCTCTTTCACCTTGCGGATAAACGCCCAATCCGCCTGCCCGCTATACATC
>CAYMDD010000021.1:5602-12145 GCA_964389045.1 uncultured Rickettsiales bacterium | reverse complement strand
CACCGGCACCATGGTGATTACGGCGCTATTTATTTTCGTGGTGGCGCGGCATGCTTGGCGTTGGCCGCTTGCCCTTACCCTGGCGATGGTGGCGCCGCTGCTTCTGATCGACCTGACTTTCTTAAGCGCGAACCTGCTTAAAGTGCTGGAAGGCGGGTTTGTGCCGCTGCTGCTCTCCGCCTGCATTGTCTACGTCATGCGCATCTGGGTAGCGGGCAGCCGCACGCTGCATGAGCAGATGAGTCAGCCGCATCAGAGCATGAAATTCCTGATCGACGAGCTGAGACGAAATCCTATCACGCGCGTGGAAGGCACGGCTATTTATCTTACCAGCAACGTCGATTTCGCGCCGTCGGCGCTGCTGCAAAACTTAAAGCACAACCGCGTGCTGCACCGGAGAAACATCCTGCTGACCCTCCGCTTCGAGAACACGCCGCACTTCTCCGACGAGGAGCGGATTTCCATCGAGCGCGTGTGTGACGATTTCACACGGATTTACTTAAGGTTCGGCTACATCGAAACTCCGAACGTCACCGCCGCGCTGCGGCTGCTGCGGCAGCACGGCATGGAATTCGACATGAAGGACACCACTTTCTTCATCAGCCGCCGGAACATCCTCCCCTCCGCGCGCTTCGGCATGCCGCTGTGGCAGGATCATGTGTTCATCGCCATGGCCAACAATGCCAGCGACGCGGCGGATTATTTCCACATCCCGCTCTCGCGCGTGGTGGAGCTGGGCGCACAGATGACGGTGTGATCCATGGCTGACAGGCTGTGATTTATGGGTTACAGCAATGATCGAGATTGTCTAAAGCAGCGCGTTTGAAAAATGGTTGAGCGGTCTAAAGGACAGACAAGCAAGAGCGCTTATCCATGCACGCCTGACCGTATGCGCAGCGGTAATTTAGGAGATATTAAATCCGTAGGCGATGGAGTTAATGAAGCGAGAATTCATTATGGAGCGGGACACCGCCTTTATTTTATCTATCGTGGCAATACGCTGATTGTCATGCTCGGCGGTAGCAACAGGTCAAGCCAAGTACATGACATTAAACGTATTAAAGCAATGGCAGCAGATTGGAGATAAAATGAAACTTCCTAAAGGCTATACTCCATACGATACAGCAAAATACCTTAAAACCGAAGAAGACATGGCCGCCTATTTCGATGCCTGCCTGGAGGAAGCGGGGGATGACCCCGCATTCATTGCGCATGCTTTGGGCGTCATCCCCCGCGCGCGGGGGATGAGCAAGCTTGCGCGCGATACGGGCATCAGCCGCGAGGGGCTGTACCGCGCGTTTAGCCCGGACGGCAACCCGGAATTCGCCACCATCCTTAAAGTCGTGGGCGCGCTGGGCCTGAAGCTGCGCGCCAGCTCGCTTTAACATTCACTATTATTTCGCAGCGGAATAATTCCAATTCGCCATTGACTTGCGCTTAACGCATGGCTATCGTCCGCCCCGATGGTTCATCCTGCAAAGGGTGATGAAAAGGGAATGTGGTGCGAGCTATATGCTTTAAGCCACGACTGCCCCCGCAACTGTAAGCGGAGAGCTTTAGGCGAGAGATACACCGTCACTGGATGAAACCCATCTGGGAAGGCGAGCCGAAAGCGAAGACCCGCGAGTCAGGAGACCTGCCGTCAAGTGTCACGCATACTCAGGAAACGGGGTGTTTTCTCTGGAGTCAATGGATCCTGTCGGCTCCACTCTTTTAATGCGGTGACACGCGCTGACGGCAACGCCGCCCGCGCAGGAGTCAATCCATTAGAAGGAGTGTATCCGATGTCGAACTGCCGTTTTCCTACTATTTATCTTCAAATCTTTTTTTGTATCATCTTGTGCATCGGCGCACCAGCCCGGGCCGATAACCAACATGATCTACGGCAAAAAATCTTCGAGATGGATAAAGCCGCAGCACTCGCTGATTTCGACGCAGCGCAAAAACAAGCATGCGTCCAGGCGCTTAATGCGCGCTATCCTTCTCAATATGCCTTAAGCGAGACGCTTGCGCTCAATGAGGCCTTTTCGCAGGCTGCCTATGACCGGCTGTTTTGGAAAGGAGAAGGGAACCTGCAACGCGGGCTGCTCTTTACCGGTTCGGTCACAGACCAGTCCGGGAGCAAGGCGGGGAACCTGGTGTGTTATTACGCCATCACCGACTACCGGCTGGAGTTTCAGAGCGCGTATGTGCTGCCCTTGCAAGCCGCTAAAGCGAAGGCCGCTTCCGGCGTGAATGAAGATGTTCCGTCTTCTTCGATCACCCTTGCCAGCAGGGAATAACCCCATGCAGGAGAAACCCTCGGAACAAAAAGCGCAGACGCCCCCCGACGCCCCAGAATGCATGATGATCTCGGAGAAGCAGTTCATGCGGGATCATACGCTGTATTCCGCCGTATCGTCATGGCTGTTCGCCCTGGCAGGCGCGACCAATATCGGCCTGCTCAGCGTGCTGGCGTCGAAAGTCCTGACGGCTGTGGAGCAAGGCAAGCCGATTTTTAAATCCAACGATCCGGCGGTCGAGCCGGTGATGAACAATAAAAAATACAACCGCGTTGCGCTGATGATGATGGGGTTCGGCGGCGCGTGCATGGCGCTTTCCAATTGGCTGGAAAGCAAGAAGATCGTCACCGAATGGCAGCTGGGCGCGGGCAAGCTGCAGCGCAAAATGAGCGCCGCCGAGGAGCGCACGCAGAAACCGCTTGAAGATCAAGCAGTGGACGATGTGCCGATTGCCCGAACCTGCGACGCCGATACGCTTGCGGCTGCATCACCGTCTAAGAACTGGTCGGCTTCCGTACCCCGGCAGTCTTCCGACCCTGCGCCCCAGCCCGTTAACCGTTTCCGCCACGGATAATGAAAGAGGCATTCTCACGTCCAGGGCTTTTCCTTTAGCCCCGTGCGCAGAATAATGCGCGCGCCCATGCCGTAGGTGAGGTATGTCCATACCCAGGTGAGGAACACGGTCATGCGGTTCTTAAAACCAGTCAGGAAAAAGATATGCACCACGCCCCACAGCATCCAGGCCAGCCAGCCGCGCACCGTCACGCGCCCGAACTCCGCCACGGCGGCGTTGCGCCCGATGGTGGCCATCGTGCCTAAATCCATGTAGCGGAACGGGCCAGTATGCCCCTTCCCTGCTGCAAGCCTGGACAGGCGCTTGCCTAAATACTTGCCCTGCTGCTTGGCGACCGATGCCAGCGCGGGCAGCAGCTTGCCGTCCTGCATGCAGCTGGCCGCATCGCCCAGCACATAGACATTCGGAAGTCCCGGCACGGAAAGATCAGGATTCACGGCCACCGCGCCGCGCCTGTCCGGCTCCAGCCCGAGCCAGTTGGAGACGGGGAGCGGCTTGACGCCCGCCGCCCATATGATGGTCTGGCTCTCGATAGTTTCCCCATCGATTACCACCCTGCCGCTGCTGATGCTGCGCACCGGCGCATTAGCGCGGATGACGACGCCTTTTTTCCTCAGCGCCTTTTCCGCATAAGCCGAAAGCGAATCCGGCATAGCGCCGAGCACGCGCGGCATGGCCTCGAGCAGTACAATGCGCGTATCTTCCACACGGATGCGGCGGAATTCTTTTTTGAGCGCATAATTCACCACATCGGCAATCGCGCCTGCCATTTCCACGCCCGTCGGGCCGCCGCCGATGACGACGTAGGTGAGGAGCTTTGCGCGCCTGGCGGCGTCCTGCTCCATCTCGGCATGCTCGAAGGAGGTGAGGATGCGCTGGCGGAGCGCAATCGCATCGCTTAAGGATTTCAGCAGCCAGCAATGCTCCGCCCATTCCTCCTGGCCGAAGAAGTGATACCGCGCCCCCGTGGCGATCACCAGGTAGTCATACGGGTATTCGCGGATGTTGGTGCGCACCTTGCGCGCTTTGGTATCCACGCCTACCACTTCCTCCATGGCCACGTCCACGTTCTTGCGCACGGGAAACAGGCTGCGGATGGGCAGCGCCACGTCGTTAATGCCTAAGAAACCCGCCGCCACCTGGTAGAGCAACGGCTGAAAGAGGTGGTGATTCTGCCGGTCGATCAGCGTCACGCGCGCACGGCTGCCCAGCAGCCCGCGCGCGCAGAACAGCCCGGCAAACCCCGCGCCGATAATCACGACGCGGGGTGCTTCGTCTTTTATTTCTTGTGCCATGATTTCTGTGCTTATAGCGGCCAGCGATTAAAATGCAATCATGCTTAGTAATCCCGCTTCCAGTTCAGCCTGGCGCCGGTGCTGCGAGCGCCGCTTTCCGTTTCCAGGGAAATGCTGGGCGTCAGCTCGATCTCGGCCTTGACTTTGCCCGCATCCTCGCCTGCACCGCCCTCTACGCCGATATACACCCTGTCGCTCACGTACTTGCCCGCGCCGACCGCTACGTCCCCGCTTTCGCTCTCGCCGACGCTGATGCGGTCTACGCCGAGCTTGTCGCGCACCTTGCCCAGAAGATCCATCCCCCCGCCTCCGCCGCGCAAGGCCTGCACGGCCTGCGCCAGCTGGATGGCCTGGAACGGCGTGATGCTGCGCGCATCGCGCCCGAAGAGGATCATGGCGAGGATTTCATCCTGCGGCAGCGCGGGCGTGGAGGAAAGCGTGAGCTTCGGCGCCAGCGCCGGCCCGTCGAGCGCGATGGCGGCAACGATGCGCCCGGCCTTGGTTTCCGCGCGGATGCGGATGAACGGCGAAGGCGGCATCGGCCCCTGAAAGGTCAGCACGCCTTCCTGGATAGTAAGCGCGCGGTCAAGCAGCGTGAACTGCCCGCGTACCGTGCGTAGCTCGCCGCTGATGAGGGGCTGGGCGGCTGTGCCTCTCAGCTGAAGGTTGCCGCGCATTTCCGTCTCCAGACCTCTGCCTCTCACGAACACGCGCGAGGGGACGGAAACATCGACGTTCAGCCGGACGGCGGAACCGCCCTCATGCTTTTCGGCTTCCGCCTCCCAGCCGGGCAGCGCTTCGGGGTTTAAGATTTTCACCTGCTTGATGTCTACCGCTTTTTCTTCCGGCAGACGAATTTCCATCGGGCCTAACACTACATTGCCTTCCACCAGCGGAGCAGCAGCTGCGCCGGTCAGGCGGACAGCGCCGTTTACCTCGCCGGTGGCGGCGCGGGTTTTGACTGCTGCGAAATCCTGAAGCTGCGCGCGGATATCGAGCGCGTAGGGCGCTTTCAGCGAAACATTGCCGCCGGCAGTCAGCCGCCCTTCGCCGCCGTCGCTGGCATTGAGGCTTTCGATGTTTACGCGCGCGGCATCGATGCGGAAAAGCGCATCCAGCCCGCGCAAGGCCGTGCCGCTGGAGCGGTTGTCGTACCGCCCGTTTTTCAGGCGCAGCTCGCCCTTGGCCTGCGGCTGGCTCAACGTGCCGGTAAATGCCAGGCTCCCTTCGGCATCGGCGTTCAGCGTTTGCCCCGGCGGCAGGAAGAGTGCCGCGAACGTGCCGATCTCGCTGTCCAGCCTTGCCGTTCCGGTGATGCGCGCGCCGGAATCGATGGAGAGATTGACCGGCGAAAGCGAAAACGCCGCGGGCAGGGAAATTTCCGCTTTCAGCACCCCCTCTCCCTGCCGCGCGGCCTGCGCATTGAGCCGCCCTTTTGCCAGCGTTGCCGTTCCTTTCAAGGAAAGCGGCGGCAGCTTCGCCGCCGCATCTCCGCGGATGTCGGCGTTCCATGCGGCCTTTAGCTGCGGCGATTGGGGGGTGCCGGTCAGTGCTATGTCGCCGTTTAGCAGCCCGGTGATTTTTTCCTGGGTAAGCCACTCCAGCGGTAGGGCGCGGATATTCATGTCGGCATTCACTCTTTGCGGCGCATAGGCGCCTTTGAGCATCACGCTGCCATTGCCGACGGTGAGATTGGCAGCATCGAGTGCGAATGCACTTTGTTTGCGGCTTAATGCACTTTGTTTGCGGCTTAAAGTAGCAGGAGCTTCCAGCTCGAAGGGTTTTTCCAGGTAGCGCCCCTGCAACTCGGCGATGCGCACGCGCCAATCGGGAAGCGCGAAGGCAGCATTCCCTTTCGTGCGCAACGCCCACGGCTTGGCTCCGCCGGCTTCCGCGGATAACCGGAAATCCGCTTCTTTGCCGTCGCCTTCCACAAAGAAATCCAGCGCATCGATTTCGGTTTCACCGTAGACAAGGGTTTTAAACGCGCCCAAGATGCGCCCGGCCTGCCTGCCCTTTTCGTTGCGAAGTTCGGCGGCGGCGCTTCCCTGGCCGTGCACTTCCTTGCCCGTGAACGGGCGGAGCTTTGCAAGGTCGGCGGCATTAAGGGCAAGCTTCCCTTCGGCGATGCCTGACTCTACGGTGTAGTCGATATTACCCGATAATTCCGCGCCTTCCGCCTTTGCTTCGATCTCGGTAAGCTTAAGGCGGCCACTCTCCCAGACAAACGGCGAAGCGGCGCGCAAGCGCTTGCCTTCGTTCGTGAGCACGAATTCCGCCTGCCCTTTCGCCTCGTCTTTTGTCCCTTCGACGGCGGCGCTTGCCTCCAGCGCGCCGCGAAGGCCGGTATCCAGCTTGGCGACATCATCCAAACGCGCCCGCAGTTCGGCGC
>CAYMDD010000021.1:3002-5592 GCA_964389045.1 uncultured Rickettsiales bacterium | reverse complement strand
CGGATCGTCTCCGCCGCCAGCTCGCCGCTTGCCTGCAATACCATTCCCGGCGCTTCGGCGTGCAGATGCTTAAGGAAAATAGCTTCTCCCTCTTTGCGTAAGCCATAATCGATTACGATGCCGTCCAGCTTTTCCAGTTTTCCCTGGCCGGTTCCTTTCAGCTCTAATGTTGCCTGCTCTAAAAGCAGCACACCTGAAGTGTGCAGCTCCCCTTTCCTGCCGATGAGCGGCGCAAGATCGGCCAGCTCCGCCTGGTATTCGGCACTCAGCTTCGCTTCCACCGGGTCATAAGCGCCTTGCGCGGTGATTTGGGTGTCGGAGGCTTTGAGCGTGGATTGCGCGATGCGGATAGGTTTTCCGTCTTCCAGCTCGGCAGTAAGGGCAAAGCGGATCGGCTCCGTGCCGCAGAAGGCGCATTCCGGGTAGAGCGCTTGCCAATCCACCGTGGCCGTAACATCCGCCGCCAGCGCTGCACCTGCGTTTTTCAAGGCGATGCGCGCTTCCGTCTGCCCGCCCTCTAAGGTGCGGAGCGTGAATTCGCCGCTCAAACCCGCGTCGTTCGCCGCCTGCCCCTCGACCGCCACTATCAGCGGCCTGCCGGTTACTTCCTGCGCAAGCGCGATGCGCGGGAGTTTGAGCGTTTCAACGGCGATGCGCGGCAGCTTCGGCAAGGCAAACGGCTCAGGCTTGCTCTTTCCTTCTCCTGCGGGCAAGCGAAGCACTTCCACTTCGGCAGCTTCTAAAGAGTAGATATGAATGCTCAGCGGCGAAATGCCTTTAAGCCGCCAGCGCAGCTTCACCTCTTCCATGCGCAGCCATTCTCCGGCGGCATCCGCAACGCTGATCTCCTCCGCCCGGATGTCGAACGGCACGGAGCCTTTTAAGTCTGCGATGCGCACGCCGCCGATGCGCTCGGACAGCGCCCGCGCCAACCATTCCTTGCCGCCGGGGCTTTGCAGCCAGGCATAGCCCCCGCCTGCGACGGCAAGCGCGGTGAGTAGAAGGAAAAGGAGGAGGATAAGCAGTTTTCTCAAAACGCCTGCCCTAAGCTGACATAGAGCTGATAAGCGCTGTCGATGTCCCGCCCGTTGACGGGGACGGCCACGTCCAGCCGCAAGGGGCCGAAATCGGTGTAATACCGTAAACCCACGCCTGCGCCGATGCGCAAGGGTTGCTCGAAATCGGGATAGATGGAATCGTAGGCGTTGCCTGCATCCACGAAGGTGGCGGCGCCGATGGTCTCGGTGAATTTGAAGCGCAGCTCGCTTGAAAGCTCCACCAGCGAGCGTCCGCCGAACGGCTCGCCGCTCCGCCTGGGGCTTAAATCCTGGTAGCCATAGCCGCGCACGGAGGAGCCGCCGCCGGCGTAGAAGCGCAAATCCGCCGGCACGTCGCGCGTGGAGGCCGCCGTGATCGAGCCGAGCGCGCCGCGCAGTGCGAGAACGGTGGTTTTGCTCTCGTTCAACGCCAGATACCCCCGTGCGGTGCCTAGCGAGCGGAGAAAATACGAGCCGGAGCCGAGCGTGTCGAAATAAGGCGCGATGTCGAGGCGCACATTCGAGCCTTTCGAAGGGTTGAGCGCGTTGTTGCGGCTGTCCCATTCGGCAAAGAGAGGCACCCAGAGGAAGCCGTAATTCTCCGTGCCCTCCACGTCCTCCACCTGCGAGAGCGGGTAGCCCAGCCCTGCGCCGCCTTTTAAAAACCTACTGAGCTTCCTGTCCACCGTGCCGGAGACGCTTAAATTCCTGGAGGTGTAGGCGTCCGGGTCTTCCTCGGCGATTTTGGCGTTTAGGTTCAATGACTGGTCGCGCCTTAGGAAGTAAGGCTTGGTGAACTGCGCACCGAGCGATTTCTCAATTTGCGAGGCCACCGCATCTGCGCTCAACTTCTCGCCCGAGCCGAAGAAATTGCGATGCTCCCATCCGGCGCTTATGCCCGCCCCTTCGTCCGTCATGTAACTGACGCCCGCCTTGACGGTGCGGTGGTAGCGCTCCTTCACCTCCACAGTGACAGGCAGCCCCCCTTCCGTATCCGGCGTTTCGGCGGGAGTGACGCTTACTTGGGTGAACAGCTGCGTTTCGATGAGCCTGGTGCGCAGATTATCGATTTTCTGCGCATGGAAGCATTCGCCCTTTTTCCATGGCGCGAAGCTGCGGATGTATTGCTCCTTGACGCTGTCATTGCCGGTGACGGTGATGGCGCCGAAATCGGCCTTCGGCCCCGCCGAAACCTCATAGACCACTTCCACCGTATGCGCGCCCGTATTGAGTTGCACGGCGGGCGTGACTTCGACCGAGCGCAGGCAGTTGCGCTCGGCGATGGCGGCTCTTGCGGCCTTGCCGCCCGCGATGATGCTTTCGGCATCGGCGGGCGCGCCGTCTTCGGGCTGCACCGCTTCCATAGGGGGAAGCGCAATCTCCTCCGCCGCCGGCGCGGCAATCTTGAAGCGCTTGCCCGAGACGGCGTAGCGCGCGCCTTTATCCGCCACGAAATGCACTTCCACCGGATCGGTTTTCTCATCCACCTCCGAGCGCACGGTAGCCGCGTAATAGGCGAGAGACTGGAGCGTTTTTTGCAAACGGTCTGCATC
>CAYMDD010000021.1:0-2992 GCA_964389045.1 uncultured Rickettsiales bacterium | reverse complement strand
CTCCGCCGCCGTGCGCCTCAGCCCAGCCACTGTAGAGGGCGCGTCATCCTCCTCTTTTCCCAGCCGCATCACTTGCTCAAGCTCGCGCTTTTCCGCCTCAGTCAGCTCACCATCAATGAATGTTTTAAACGGCAGGCCTTCCTTCTTCTCCCAGAGCATGCCCCCTTGGCAGCCCTGCAACACAAGACAGGCAAGGACGATGTACAGATATTGCAAAAGACGGCTCACGCGATGGAAACCGCTTTGATATTGGTGAATTCGCGGATGCCGTGATAAGAAAGCTCGCGCCCGTAGCCGCTGTCTTTCACGCCGCCGAAGGGAAGGCGCACGTCGGATCGCACATAGGCGTTGACGAAACAGCTGCCGGATTCGATTCCCGAACGTGCGATGCGCTCGCCGCGCGCGGCGTCGGTGGTGAAGACGCCGCCGCCCAAGCCGTAGGGTGAGAGGTTCGCCAGCGCAATGGCCTGCGCCTCGCTCTTAACGGTCACGATCGCCGCCACGGGGCCGAACAGCTCCTCGTCGAATGCGGGCATGCCGGGAACCACGTCCGTGAGGATGGTCGGCGGATAGAACGCGCCGCTTCCTTTCGGGATTTCGCCGCCGGTCACCAGCCTTGCACCTCTAGCGATGGAGCGGCGCACCTGGTCGTGCAGCTGGTCGCGCAAATCGGCGCGGGCGAGCGGCCCCAGCGTGGTGCCGGTGCTCCGCGGATCGCCCATTTTCGCCGCCAAGAAATGCCCGCGCAGGCGGCGCGTGAATTCCTCCGCCACTGTTTCCTCGACAATGAAGCGCTTGGCCGCGATGCAGGACTGCCCGGCGTTGAGCAGCCTGCTTTCGGCGCAGAGCCTGGCCGCCCTCTCCAGGTCGGCATCCGCCAGCACGATATACGCATCGCTGCCGCCGAGTTCGAGAACAGCTTTTTTCAGATGCATGCCCGCTTGTGCAGCCACCGCCCTCCCTGCCTGCGTGCTGCCGGTGAGGCTGACTGCGCGCACGTGGTTGTCGGCGATTAGAGCAGGCACACCATCGCTTCCGATCAGCAGCGCCTTGAACAAGCCCTTGGGCAATCCCGCCTCGTTCAATATGTCCTCGATGGCAAGCGCGCAGCCGGGCGTGTTGGAGGCGTGCTTGAGCAGCGCCGCGTTGCCTGCCATCAGCGTCGGCACGGCGAAGCGGAATACCTGCCAGAACGGGAAATTCCACGGCATCACCCCCAGCACCACGCCCAACGGCTGAAAGGTGACATACGCCTTGCTGCTTTCGGTGATTACCGGCTCATCCGCCAGAAGCTTCTCCGCGTGCTCGGCGTAGAAGCGGCAGCAGCCTGCGCATTTTTCAATCTCCGCGATGCCGGCGGTGACGGGCTTGCCCATTTCATCGGCCATCGTTTGCGCGAATGCCTGCCTGCGCTCCAGCAATATCTCGGCGGCGCGGATAAACACCCTGCTGCGCTCGGCAAAGCTCGATTCGCGCCACCGTGTAAACGCTGCGTAGGCGGCTTTCGCGGCAGCTTCGCCGTCCGCCTGGCTGTGCGCAGGGTAAATATTCAGATGTGCGCCGGTGGCAGGGTTAATGGTATGAAACGTATCTGGCATGAATGCAATTATCCTTCCTTTTTAATACCATAATTCAAGAGTTCTAACAGAGGTCTTTTCGCGTTTATTGCAGGTTATGTCATTTGTTTAATTAATTTTTGATATTGTTTTTTTATTATTCAAGGCAACCACCGGAATATCCACGCTACGCTTTAAACACATTCAACCGGATTGAAGTGGAACTATTTTGTGACGCCACGCTTACGCCCCATTTCTATCCTGCTGGTGGATAAGGACATCCACCTGGCGCAAGTCGTCCGCTCGGTGCTGGGCAATCTGGGCTTCAAAAACGTGACGCTCGCGCGGGACGGCATGGAGGCTACGGAAAAACTCGAGGAGCGCACCTACGATCTGATGCTGACCGACTGGGAGCTGGAGCGGATGGATGGCATCGACCTGGTGCGCCATGTGCGCGGCCTGGAAGTTCCAGCCAACCCGTTCATGCCGATCATCATGTTGAGCGCGCGCGGTGGCGCAGCCGACGTGCGGGCAGCGCGCGACGTGGGCATTAACGAATACCTACTTAAACCCTTCACGGCGAAAACGGTGTTTCATCGCATTGCGCAAGTGGTGGACAGCCCGCGTCCTTTCGTAATGGCAAAGAATTTCACCGGCCCCGACCGCCGCCGCCGCGGCGATGCGCCCTCCGGCCAGGATGAACGCCGTGACCGCGCTGATTCAGCCATGCCCGCCGGAGCGCGTCTGATTGCCGCCGATTTCGCGCTGAAGCGCAAACTCGGCATCGCCTCGCCGCTCGGCGACATTATCACCGACACGCTGATCGCAAGCGCGCAGCGCGTGATCGACAATTTGAAGGACGAATCCTTAAGCTGGATCCGCGAAGATCTTAGTGCGCTTGAGCAAGCATGCACTGACATAGCCATGGGTAAAAACCCAGAGCGCGCTTTCAGCCGCATCAAAGAGCTGTCGCTGTCGGTTAAATCGCGGGCGGGGACGTTCGGGTACAGGCGCGCCTCGGAAGTGGCGTGGTCGATGTATCTCTTCTGCCGCGAGGCCTACAGCATGCAGAAAGCCATTCATCTGGTGGTGCTGCACAAGCATGTGCAAACGCTCACCGTGCTTTTTGCTGGCGGCGCGCATCACGAAGGCGGCCAAATAGGCGAAGAGCTGGTGCGCGAGCTGGCCATGCTGGTTCAAAAATGCGCTTGATGCCGCGCTTATAGGTTTTGCACCATCCGGTATCAGGCATTTGAGAAGCTTCTATCTAAGATGTCTCCTGTTTTACTTTATTCATCCAGGAGAAAATCATGAATACCTTTTCCAAGATTATCCTCAGCGGCGCCGCGTTCACCGCTTTCGCCTCCGCCGCGTTTGCGGTTGACACGCGCACGACCGTGACGACGATGTCCTCGAGCTGCAGCCGCTCTCCCGGC
>CAYMDD010000020.1:0-13026 GCA_964389045.1 uncultured Rickettsiales bacterium | reverse complement strand
TCGTAATAGGGCTTCAAGCCGCGCAGGATTTTGACGGAATTCTCCACGCTCGGCTCCTGAATGTCGATCTTCTGGAAGCGGCGGGCAAGCGCGCGGTCTTTCTCGATGTGGTTGTTGTACTCCTTGAAGGTGGTGGAGCCGATGCAGCGGAAGCCGCCGCGCGCCAGGGCAGGCTTGAGCAAATTGCAGGCATCCAGCGCCCCGCCGGAGGTCGAGCCTGCGCCGATGATGGTGTGGATTTCGTCGATAAAGAGAATCGCGCCGGGGATTTTCTCGATTTCCTTGATGACCGACTTCATGCGCTCCTCGAAATCGCCGCGGTAGCGCGTGCCTGCCAGGAGCGAACCCATGTCGAGCGAGAAGATGACGGCGTTTTTCAAGACCGTCGGCACTTCGCCGCGCACGATCCTTAATGCCAGGCCTTCGGCGATGGCGGTTTTGCCCACGCCCGCCTCGCCCACGTAGAGCGGGTTGTTCTTGGTGCGGCGGCAGAGCACCTGGATGGTGCGCTCCACTTCCTCTTCGCGCCCAACCAGGATGTCGGTCTTGCCGGATTCGGCTTTTCTGTTCAGGTTCACGCAGTATTGCGCCAGCGCTTCGCCGCCCTGTTCTTTCTCCTTGGACGAAACGGGGCGCTCGAGCGCCTCGGCTTCTTCCTCCACCTCGCGCTTGATTTCTTTCAGCGGCGTGCGCTCCTGGTATTTGACAATGCCGTGGGAGATGTAATTCACCACGTCGAGCCGGGAAATCTCCTGCTCCTGCAGAAAATAGACGGCGTGGCTGTCGCGCTCGGAGAACAGCGCTACCAGCACGTTCGCACCCGTCACCTCATGCTTACCGGAGGACTGCACATGGATGGCGGCTCTGTGGATGACGCGCTGGAAACCGGCGGTGGGCTTGGCTTCGTCCACATCCGCCACGACGAGGGAGGCCAGCTCGTTTTCCAGGAATTCGGAGATGTTGCGCTTGACCTGCTCCACATCCACGCCGCAGCCGCGCATAACGCTCAAGGCATCCGGGTCGTCGGACAGGGCAAACAGCAGGTGCTCCAGCGTTGCGTATTCATGGCGGAATTTCTTAGCCAGGCTCAAGGCACGGTGCAGGCTGATCTCCAGGTTTTTCGAAAGCATCGCGGTTGAACCCTTATTCCTTCACTGTTTCGTTTCCGTTGCCGTTTACGCAAGCTCCACGCGGCATTGCAGCGGGTATTCCTGCCTGCGGGCAGTGGTCACTACGGTTTCCGCTTTGGTTTCCGCAATGTCCCGTGTGAACACCCCGCAAATACCCGCCCCCTTATGGTGCACCTCCAACATAATGCTTAAGGCTTCTTCGTGATTCTTACGAAAAATGTCCTTCAGCACCTCGACCACGAACTCCATCGGAGTGTAATCGTCGTTTAAGAGCACCACCTTGAAAAAGCGCGGCCTTTTGGCTTTGGCAATCGGCTCGGCCACCATCACGTCGTTGCGAGGGCTTCCAGTTTCGCCTTTGTGTTCAAGGGTTGCGGCGTATAAGTTCATTTTTTGCATAAAAGCTTGAAAAATGCGTTAAGTGGAGATTACCAAAGTGTTGCTGAGTGCGGTTTTCGGCATTTTTAACGGAAATGGGGGCGAAATAAGGTTTAAGTCCTGGAAGATTATTAATTTATGTCTAGTCACGGCACGCTAGCCCCCAAAATAATCCAGCCGCCGCTTAAATTCAAGCCGCCCCTTCGAAACGGCGCTTTGCCCGGCAAAAAGGGCTTGCGCAAAGCCGCCCAAGCTTCTATAGAGGCCGATACCTTCATTTTCATGGAAAGAGGTCATCAATTTCATTATGTCCCGCCGCTGCGATTTAATGGGTACCGGCGCCTTAACCGGCAATAAGGTTTCGCACTCCAACCGCAAGACGAAAACCCGGTTTCTGCCCAATCTTCAAAATGTTTCGCTGATTAGCGATGCGCTCGGCGTGCCCGTGCGCCTGCGCGTGACGGCGGCCACCTTACGCTCAGTGGAGCATAACGGCGGGCTGGACGCATTTTTGCTGACCCACCCCGATTCCCAGCTCACCGAGCTGGCGCAGAAACTCAAGCGCCAGATCAAGAAGCGTCAAGCGGCTGCGGCTTAAGCGCTTTTGCTCAATACCCATCCGGCCAAGTAAAGCGAGCCGCAGATCAGCACTGTGCCTTTGGAGCGGTAATGCGCCGCTGCGCGCAGCGCTTCTTCCACATTTTCGCAGGCACAAGCTTTCATATTCAGCGCTGCGGCCTGTTGTTGGAGCGCTTCTGCGGATAACCCCTCGTCTTCGCCTGGAACAGGAACCGCATAGAGAATGTCCACCGCATCCCGCAACGCGCTTAAGAATCCTCCCGCATCTTTCCGCGCCATCATTCCGCAAATGAGGGCGAGCTTTTCACCTCGTTCCTCAGCCCAGGCGGCAATCGCTCGGGCGGCATGGGGATTATGTCCTCCATCCAGCCACAGTTCCGTCGTGGCGGGAAGGAGTTTTCGCAACGGGTGATGATCCAGGCGTTGCAGGCGCGCCGGCCATGCCGCTTTTGTCATTCCTGTCAAGGCCGGGATCCACTTATCCATTTGCGCGAACAGCGGAGATGGATCCCCGCCTTCGCCGGGATGACAGAGCGCATCAATACAAGCCACCGCCGTAGCTGCATTGGCATACTGGTGGATGCCTGCGAGCGATGGGTTGAGTGAAGTTTTTAAATTATCCGATTGATAAAAATAACGATCGTTCTCCTGAATCAAATGCCATTCTTTGCCGTGCCGCCATAACGGCGCATTCAGGCTCGCGGCTTTGGCCTCGAGCACGGCAAGGGATTCAGCCTCTTGCACACTAATCACGCACGGCACCCCTTCCTTGATGATGCCCGCCTTCTCTGCGGCGATTTGGGAGAGGCTTTCGCCTAAGAACTCGCAGTGGTCGAGTGCAATGGGGGTGATGCAGGTGAGAAGCGGTTTTTCGATCACGTTGGTGGCATCCAGCCTGCCGCCGAGGCCGGTTTCCAGCAGCAGGATATCGGCGGGCGAGCGCGAAAACGCCAGGAATGCCGCCGCCGTGGTGGCTTCGAAAAACGTGGCCGGAGCGCCGTGAACGGCGTATTCCACTTCTTCCAGCACGTTGAGCAATGCAGCATCGCCGATATCCCCGCCGCGCACGCGGATGCGCTCATTAAACCGCACCAGATGCGGGGAGATATAACGGTGCACGGAGAATCCCCCTTGCGCGAAAATACTCTCCAAGTAGGCGATTACCGAGCCTTTGCCGTTGGTGCCGGCCACATGGATGACAGGCGGCAGGCGCGTCTCCGGGTGGCCGAGCCGCGCAAGCAGCGCGCGCATGCGGCTTAAGCCCAGCTCAATGCGCGGCAACGCGGGGTTGTGAAGCCGCTCCAGAACGGCCTGAATGGCGGTGGAATCGCTCAACGCACCGACTCGTAAAAACGTGCCAGGCCTGCATGGGCGCGAGTGTCGTGGACGCGAAGATAATCGACGTTCTGCTCCATCAGCAGCGCCGAGACCGCCAGCGTCAGCGCGTTCCGCGCCTCCAGCGATTCGTCTGCGAAGCCTTTCAGGAACGATTTGCGCGAGTGTCCGATGAGAATGGGCAGTTCAAGCGCCTTGAACGCCTGAAGATTCTTCAATATATGCAAGGATTGCGCGGGCGTTTTGCCGAAGCCGAGGCCGGGGTCGAAAATCACGCGACTGCGGGCGATGCCGGCTTTCTCCAGCGCATGCAGCCGCGCTTCCGCCCAGCCGATCAACGTTTCGACGACGTCCTGATCCTCCGGCAGCACAATCCGGCTGTCGGCAGGGACGGTGAGGGAATGCATCATCACGACCCGGCACTCGCTTGCGCTGACGGCCTCGATCATCGCTGAGTCTTGAAACCCCGACACGTCGTTGATCCAGTGCGCGCCCATCGCCAACGCCTTGCGCGCGGTTTCGGCGTGGCGCGTGTCGACGCTGATGCGGAAGTCTCGTCGGGGAAGCGCCTCTTTCAATACCGGCTCCAGCCGCGCCCATTCCGCTTCCGGCGCAAGCGGCACGGCGCCGGGGCGGGTGGATTCGGCGCCGATGTCGATAACGGCAATGCCTTCCTTAGCCATCGCGGCGATGGCGGCCAATGCCTGATCGGCGGTTTTCCCGTCGCCGGAGAAGGAATCGGGCGTAAGGTTTAGGATGCCGACCAGCTGGGTGTGCATTTAGCGCAGCATCGGCAGGCTGATGGGCAAAGGCCGGAAATGCTCGGTCTGCCCGAAGCCCAGCTGCTGAAGCAGGCTCATGGCCGTTTTGCCGTGGTGTTCGCCCGCGCGCGGGTAGCGCCAGCCGGGGGCGATGTCGGAGAGGGGCTTCAACGCGAAATCGCGCTCCAGCAATCCGCGGTGGGGGATAGTGAGCGCCTCCGTTTCCACCACCCGGTCGTCGCAGGCGAGGATGTCGAGGTCGATCTCGCGCGGCCCCCAATGGCCGCGGTCTTGCCGCCCCACCTTGGCTTCGATGGATTTCACCACTCTCAGCATCTCTTCCGGCTCCAGGGCGGACGTGCCGCGCAGCGCCATGTTGAGGAACGGCCTGTCCCATTCCCTGGGCGCCCCGTCGGGCAGCAAAGCGGGGGAGGTGTACACGGGGGAGTATTCGATGGCGTCCAGCTGCGTGGCGAGTTCGCGGATCGCTTCGGCGAGCATCTGCTTGCTGTCGCCGATATTGCTGCCGAGGCCGATGATATAGAGGGGCATAAGTCTTTACGAAAGGAGATAAGGATTATAAAAAATCATGGTTATCGTCTTTTTTTCCTTTTTCGCAAGTCTTTGGTGCCGATGTTCCCTTTCGTCTACCTACGCGGCGCGCTGATCGAGGCCGGGAAAGCCCGCGTTTCCGTAGAGGAGCGGGGCTTCCGCTTCGGCGACGGGGTGTTTGAAACCATCCGTGTGCAATCGGGCGTGCCGTGGCAGTGGGATTGGCACATGGAACGCCTGACGCGAGGGCTGCAAGCGATCCGCATCCCCTTCGAAGCCAGCGGGCTTAATATGCCGTGCAGGATGCTGCTGCGCCGAAACGGCGCAAGGGATTGCCTGCTGCGTATTTACATCAGCCGCGGCAAGGGCGGAAGCGGCTATTTGCCGGATATCGACCGGGAAGGGGCATGCGTATTGATCGAGCTGTTCCCCTTGCCGGAGCCGAAAGGAGTGCGTCTCCATCTCAGCCGCTATACGCGCTTATCCCCGTCCTCGTTGCCTACGCATGCGAAGCTGGCGCAGGGCATGAATTCCGCACTGGCACGGATGGAAGCGGAGGAAAACGGCTGTAACGAGGCATTGCTGCTGGATGGAAAGGGCCATATTGCGGAAGCCTCCGCCGCCAATATCTTCTGGCTGAGAGAAGGGGTTTGGCATACGCCTTCTTTAAGCACAGGAGCGCTGGAAGGCTCGGTGCGTGCGGCGGTGCTGCGCTTGATGCCGGAAGTGCAGGAAGGCCTTTACGGGATAGGCGCGCTCGAAGAGGCGGACGCCGTGCTTCTGACCAATGCCGCCAGGCTTGCGCAGCCCGTTATGGGCATTGCTCCGCTCGGATGGGAATACGGTAGCGCAGAAGCGGCAGCGGAATGGAACGCATTGCTCCGGCGGGATATCGCCCATGATATCAAAGATTATGCGCCGTTCTGGATTTGAATTGACAAGCCTCCACGCTTCGCCGCAATCTCCTTGAATCATGCGTAATATCCGCCAGGACACCGTTTTTAAAACCCTCCCCATAGCGGGCGCGGTGTTTTTCGCCGTGGCGGCGTTGCTTTACACCGCCCTCTGGTTCATTCAGGCGCACAAGGCGAAAGCGGCGGTGGAGCAGGCCTTGCAATCCTTGCAGGGCGGGGATATCCGCGTGGAATATGCCGCCATCGACACAAGCGGCTTTCCCGGTGATGTCAAGGTCCGGCTCCATCAGCCGGTTTTTACTTTCGATATGGATAGGCTGTTGCAGAAAATCGGCGCTTCGCTGCCTGTGGCGCCGGACGGCACGCCGCAAGGCCAACTGAAAGGAACGCTCACCCACCTGCCGGAGTGGCAGGAGCGGTTGAGCCTGGACGGCACGGTGTCTTTAAGCATCAACGCGCTTTCTGACCGTTATACGCTTGCCTGGGAAGGGGTGGGGCGCTGGGAAAGCGAGGCGGCGGACAGGAAGCGTGTTTTTTTAACCCAATCCGCAGGCCAAAGCGCGTGCGCGCTGGAGTTCCGCCGCGCGGCGCTGGGCTTGATCTCGACCCTGTGGAGCTTGAGCGGCCCGGTGCGCAGCGGGGAGGAATTCGCGCATGAGTTCCGCGCTTTCCGCTGCCGCCTGCCGGCCATCGCCGTCAAAGCATCTCCAAGCGGCGAAGCGGTGATGGCAAGCGGCGAGCGCAGCTTTTCGGTGGAGGGTGAAAGCATCGCCGACGCCCGGTACAATATCCGTTTCGGGCTGGATGTGGAAGGGGTGGAGTTTTTCCCTGCCTCGGACGCGCTGCAAGCGGAATACCTCGATTTGCTTGGGGAGAAGGAATCGCACCCCGTGCCGCTTTCCGCCTACGGCAAGCAGAGCGCGCATATCGACACCAGCTGGGTAGGGCCTGCCCGCCTGCATGCGCTGGAAGGGCCGGCGGCCTTCGCGCTCGACATTCGCCGCTTCGATATCGCCAATGCGCTCTACACGACCGGGAATCGCGGGCGTATGGAAAACAGTCCCGCCGGCGAGGCGGGCGGTAAGGCGTGGAAAGTGGATTTCCGCAGCGAAAGCAGCATTCAGCCCGCCTACGATGTGCTGGCTAAGGAAATGGTGAAACATCGCGTTATTCAAACGCTCAAGGAAAACCCGCCGCAGGGAGAATTGCTGAAACGGCAGACGCCGCAGGAAATCGCAAGCGCCCTGGCGGCGCTGATGCCTGCCTTAAGCGGCCTTTCGCCGCTGGTGCTGGCGGTCGACGCATCCTATCAGGAAAGCGCCTCGTCGGCGGGAACGCTGACCGTCAACAAGGCGGAATTCAACACCGCGCCTTACGGTTTCACCGCCAGCGGCACCGCCGCGCGAAGCGAAGGAAGCCAGCCCTCCGGCCAACTGGCGCTGGCCTGCCGCCGCTGCCCGCAGATGGTGACGGATGCGGGCAACTGGCTGGTGCGGCTGAAAGCGGTGCTTGCGGAAATCGACCCTGCGGCGGCGCGCGCCATCCGCATCGATACGGCGCAGGTGCGCGCGTGGGCGGCGCTGGTGGAATCGGTCGGGCAGAAGGATGCGGACGGGGAAAGCCTGCGCTTCACCCTTCAATCCAAGCCCCCGGAAGCCCCCACGATCAACGGCAGGCCGCTGGCTGAAGCGATGAGCACGCTCCGGTTGCCGCCGGAGTAAACACTGCCGCTACCTCCCGCGGGCGCGGGGTTCTTCAACGCCTTCGCCGCCTGCCAGGATAACGGACGGCGTCCATGCATCCCTTGGCAGTGCCGCGGTAAAGGTCTGGGCTTTTTTAATTCTTGCGGTTTGCTTGCCCCGGCTGTCGATGGCGTCTTCCACGGCCTCGACGATGCCGTTGCCGTGGTTGGCCTCGCGCGCCCGCGCAAGGAACGCATCCGCAGCGCCCTTGGCCTTGATAATCATGGGGAAAACGTGCGAGCCTTTATCCGGCGCGTCTTTGGGTGCAGGGAAGGCGCCGCCGACCATGCGGCTGATGCCTTTCATGCCGATATGGCGAATAAGTTCCGAGGCGATCAGCGAGCGCGGCGTATCGTGGCGACCCACTTCGCGGTCGGTAGAAAGGATATTGAAAGCAATTTTTTCCTCTTTTTCCTCTTTTTTTTGAAGATCCGGCTCATCTTTACGCGTTTTTTGAAATGGTTCGGCATCGCGCACGGCCTGGAATTTGCCGTTCAGCTCCAGGTCTTTCAGCAGCTCGGCGATATGCCCGTTGTCGATGCCCCTGCTTTGGGCAATGGCGGTGACCAGCCCGACGGCGGCGGTGCGCGCTTTCATGATGACGCGCATGTGACGCGTCACTTCCCTGGCCATGCCTTCCATCTGCTCGAGCGCGCCTTCCGGCGGGTAATGCTTGCCCGTCGAGCGAATATCGATGCCGTGGAACACCCGCGCGCGGCTTTCGTCGGCCAGCACGCCGTTGAAAAGGGCGTTTTGCTTGAAAAGCGCGGTGAGCAAGGATTTAGGCTCGTAATGGCCGGTTTCCTTCACGCGCAAATCCGGGACTTCCTCCGTATGCAGCCGGTCGGTGCCCGCCAGCACGCCGCGCACATGATCTTCCGTTACGGCTTCGCCCGGCCTCAAACCCCCCGTCAGTCCCATGACGTCCTGGTTGGCGAGCAGCGCGGCGTTGGCGGCCAGCTTATCCGCTTCGAACTCGGCATCGCGCTTGCCGAAGATCGAAGGGTCTTCCGCCGCCAGCGCATCGAGTCTGTCGCGTAAGACGCGCATACGGTTTTCGTCTTTAAACGGCACCGTCGCTTCGATGGAGGTAACGACGCCCAAGACATCTGCCTTGCTCAAGCCCGCATCGCTTAACACCAGCGCGGCGTTAAGCGCGCTTAAGAATTCGTTCATCCCGCCCTTGGGGTTGACGGCGGGATTGGGGGTGGGGCTTAGGGTTTCGCCGTAATCGAAGTTAAAAACTTCGAGCACCATTTCCGCAACATCGCGGTGTTTTGGGTCGAAACTGTCACCGATCTTGTACGTGCCGTTTTCTTTCTTGACGTAGCCTTGTGCTTCCAGCCCTTTGCCCGCCTCGGACAGCTTGCCATCTACGTGCGCGTATTCTTCGTCATGGAATAGCCCGGCCAGGAGGTTGATTTTCTGCAACCGGGAAATATCCGCCGCGCTCAAGCCGCTGTCCCGCCCGTCGAATGCTTCGGCCAGCCGCCCGTAGGCGGTGGGGTCGATATGCGTCATTTCCAGCAGGTGGGAAAGGTTGTGAAAATAGCGGCTGTTCTGGTCGTACGCGCCGATAACGGCATTGAATTGCTCGACGGGGAAAACGGTTTGCGGGGCATCGCCCTGCCGGTCTTCAGGGAGCATGGCGTAAACGGCGTTGCGCACATCATCGAACAATTGCACCAGCGGCGCTATCTGGCGTTTGACCGCATCCTTGCCGGCGGCTTTTTTCAGCGGCTCGGCGATAGCTTCCCGCTCGGCCTGCGTGGCGCGGATGTCAAGAACGGCGGAATCGTTTGTTTTTTCCATACCTTATCCTCTAAATGCGGTTGCCTGAAAAGATTAAGATAGTGTAAGGGATTGTGGGGTAAAAGCAACGCTTATCTAAACGCTATTTAAGATAGAATAACCATAAACTAATACAGTTTTCAGGCGGTTTCGCCGGATTTGCCCTGAATTTTCTCCGCCAGCGCGGCTGCCATGAAGGCGTCCAAATCCCCGTCCAGCACGCTTTGCGTGTCAGATGTCTCTACTTCCGTGCGCAAATCCTTCACCATCCGGTAGGGATGAAGCACGTAGGAGCGGATCTGGTGCCCCCAGGCGGCGTCCGTCTTGGAATCGGCCACGGCCTGCGCTCTCTCCTCCCGCGCGCGCAGCTCGCGCTCATAGAGCCTGGCTTTGAGCATGTTCATCGCCTCCGCGCGGTTGGCATGCTGCGAGCGGGAGGATTGCGATTTGACGGCGATGCCGGTGGGCAGGTGGGTAATCCTGACCGCCGATTCCGTCTTGTTCACGTGCTGGCCGCCTGCGCCGCCGGAACGCATGGTATCCACCTGCAAATCCTTGTCGTTGATCTCGATGGCGATGGAATCGTCGATTACCGGCGTGACCCAGACGGATGCAAAGCTTGTGTGCCTTCTGGCGTTGGAGTCGAACGGGGAAATGCGCACCAGCCGGTGCACGCCCGTCTCCGTTTTCGTCCAGCCGTAGGCGTTGTGCCCGCTGATTTTCAACGTGGCGGATTTGATGCCCGCTTCTTCGCCGCGCGTCTCGTCGATCAGCTCGATCTTGAAGCCGCGGGCGTTCGCCCAGCGGGAATACATCCTGAGCAGCATTTCCGACCAGTCCTGGCTTTCGGTGCCGCCCGCGCCGGAATTCACCTCCAGGAAGCAATCGTTGCCGTCCGCCTCGCCGGAGAGCAGCGCATCCGTCTCCAGGCGCTTGATGGTGTCGAGCACGTTTTTCAGCGCCCCTTCGGCTTCCGCGACCATGGCGGAATCGCCCTCCGCTTCGGCCAGCCCGGCCAGCTCGAGATTGTCCCTGAACTCCCGGTCAAGCCGCTCGTAATCGCCGATCAAGGCTTCCAGCCCGTTCTTCTCGCGCATCAGGCCTTGCGCCTTGGCCGGATCGCTCCACAGATTCGGGTCTTCCGAAAGTGCCGTCAGCTCATCGCGGCGGCGAAGCGCGTTCTCCCAGTCAAAGATACCTCCTCAGCAGCGCCTGCGACTGCTGGATCTGTTCGGAGAGGGCGGAGAGGGCGGCGTTCATGGTAAATATTGAATTTTATCGGGCGGTCACCATGCTACAAGCGGGGAATAGGCGTCAATAGATTTAATGCTGACTTAAATGTTTAATTTATTTTAATTATTGACACGGTATCTATAGTATGCAATATAATATCGCTTACAAATGCCCTACTGGCCGAATCGGCACCCTTTTGGTGTACATGGCTGTTTACCAGCCTAGGCAGTAGGGCGATCCTACTCTATTTAAAATTCCATACTGCTTCTATTTTTCCTTCAAGCATATTGCGCCATTTAAATGCATCCGTCTTGCCTGGGTTATTAAAAGGGCGAGAATAAGCGCTAACTACCATGTCTGCCATTTGTATTAGAACGTCATTCTTTGAATCATTAAATTTTAATTTCTTAATTGCCGCAGGTGGCATTTCCCTGCGCAGATAGCTTAGACAAGCTTTCTTGAAGTATTGACTTCCTCTTCCATCAATTTTGATTGTTGCTTCGTTTAACGGTTCACCGTTAGTGCGCATTCTCATTAGGCATTTAAGGCAGTAGTTCATAAATAGTTCGTCATTATTTTTTAGATCGTCACTATGGATTAGGCGTTTTTCCACAATAAATAAGCGTACTTTGAATTTGGCTTTACGAATAGTTTCAAAAAACATATCCCGCTTGCGATTATCACAACAACTAAAACGGAATTCCCTTTTAAAGCCGACCTCACGTTTTAGTTTATGGATAATATTTGCAGCTTCTTCAGCATCATTGAAATTTTTGAAGATTATCATTCCAATTACAAAATGCGTGGAAGATCCTGCCTTAAAACCTGCGCAACCACTTTCATCAATAACGACTAACAACCAAGCCTCCAGCGGATATACATTTAGTACAGCCCGCCCGTGCCTTCGGCGGGCGGGGGCGCGTATTCATTATCCTGCGGCGGGAGAGCCGCCGGCGGCATGGGCGCGCGGACAGGATCGCCCGGCCTGATATCGGGGATGATATTGGGCGCTTCCTGCCGCCAGGGCAAGGCGGGCTGCGTTTCCACCGGCGCGACTGTGGGCTGGGCCGGGGCGGGCGCCGCGCTTTCCGGCGCAGGCGCGCCGGGCTTGAAGATGGGGCCGCCCACAACGTAGGCTTCCTGGATGACGGGGCCGGATTCCATGCCATCAAAGGGCGGCTGCCCGGTGCTTAAGTCCACCCGCACCAGCTGGATGCCGGGCGGAATGCGGAAAGGCTTCGGCGGCTGGTCTTTCAATGCTTCCTGCATGAAGGCGATAAAGCCGGGCAGCGCCACGGAAGAGCCGGTTTCTTTCTTACCCAAGGTCTGCGGGCGGTCGTAGCCCACGAACACGCCCACCACCAGGTCGGGCGAGAAGCCGACGAACCAGGTGTCGTTGCTGTCGTTGGTGGTGCCGGTTTTGCCTGCTACCGGCCTCTCCAGCACGCGTGCGCGCGTGGCGGTGCCGCGCTGCACCACGCCCTCCAGCATCGAGATCATCTGGTAGTTCACCCGCGGGTCGATGAGTTGGGCGCGGTCGTCGGGCGGCAGGGGCGGGGCGGCGTCCGGCTTGACGGAGGCGGCGTCTTCCACCCTGCAGGCAGTGCAGGCGCGCATATCCCGCCGGTAGACGGTTTTGCCCGTCCGGTCTTCGATGCGCTCGATCAGCGAAGGTATCACCTGCTTGCCGCCGTTGGCGATGACGCCGTAAGCGCCGGTCAGCTTAAGCACCGTCGTCTCCGCCGTACCGAGCACGATGGAGAAATTGCGCGGCGGGTTGTCGTACACTCCCACGCGCTTGCCGATTTCCAGGATGCGGTTGATGCCCACGATCTGGCTCAGGCGCACCGTCATGGTATTGCGCGACTTCTCCAGGCCGACGCGCAAAGTCGTGGGACCTAAATATTCATGGTGGTAATTCGCAGGCCGCCAGGCCGGCATACCCGCGCCCTGGCTCATCTCCACGGGCGCATCGAGGAGGATGGTGGAGGGGGTGAAGCCGTTTTCCAGGCCGGTCAGGTAGACGAACGGCTTGAACGCCGAGCCGGGCTGGCGCTTGGCCTGGGTAGCGCGGTTGAAGCTAGTGGTGCTGTAGGTGTAGCCGCCGCTTAAGGCCAGCACCTGGCCGGTATGCGGGTCGAGCGCCACCAGCGCGCCGTTGACCAGCGGCACCTGAGCCAAATCCCATGCACTTTTGCGCTCCGCCGCGCTCAAGAGCTTTTCCTGCTCCGCCGTCAGCGGTTCGACGATCACCACGTCGCCGGTTTTCAGGATATCGCCGGGTTTACCCACTTCCTTGCCCAGCACCCCGTCGGCCAGCACGCGGCGCGTCCACTTCATCAGTGTAAACGGGATCATGCCGGTTTTGCCGCCTTCGAATCCAAGCACGGCCTGCTTCGCATCCAGCGCGGTCACCACCGCCAATTGCTGGCCTTCGATCAGATGGTGGTCTTCCTTGGCCAACGCCTCCAGCTGAGAGCGCCAGTCCTCCATAGTGCCCAAGCGCTTGACCGCGCCGCGGTAGCCGCGCCGGCGGTCGTACTGGTTAAGCGCTTTGCGCAAAGACCGGTCGGCAATGGCTTGCAATTCGGGCTTCAGCGTGGTCTTGACC
>CAYMDD010000019.1:738-13225 GCA_964389045.1 uncultured Rickettsiales bacterium | reverse complement strand
AGCCGAGGGAGCTGCGGCCTAAGTAAAGGCCGATGCCGTATTTGCCGACGGTAAACAGCAAGGCGGTGATGGCCGCGCCGAACCATACATCCCGCCAGCGGATGTGCACATCCGGCAGGAAGCGGAAGATCATGGCAAACAGCAGCGTGACGATGCCGAAGGAAAGCGCCAGATTGCCGTAGTAGAGCAGCGTCAGGAAACCGGGGAGCAGCCCGGTGAAATAGGCGCTTAAGGCTTCGATGGCCGCGCTGACGACCAAGCTGGTCAGCAGCAGGAAGCCGACGCCCAGCACCATCGTGAACGACAGCAGCCTGTCGCGCACCACGCCCCAGATGCCCCTGCCGGAACGCGCGCGCACGCCCCAGATGGTGTTCATTGCATCCTGCAATTGCCAGAATGCTCCCGTTGCGCCGAACAGCAGCGTGCCCAGGCCAATCAGCGTGGCAAGCACGCCTTCCTTGGGATGGTAGGAATTAGCGATAATCGTCTGCATCGCCTTCGCGCCTTCCGCGCCGACCACGCTTTGCAGCTGGCTCACCAGATGTCCGCTCGCCGCCTCGCGTCCGAAGATGAGGCCTGCGACGGAAACGGCGATCAGCAGCAGCGGCCCGATGGAAAGGACGGTATAAAACGCAAGCGCCGCGCCCAGGCGCGATGCATGATCGGCCTGCCACTTGGCAAAAGCCAGCCGGATCATCGTCCACCATTCGGCCAATCGCGCCATGGAGCGGCTACTGCGCTTCGTCGGGGGACAGGGGCGGGTTTTCCGTCTCAGGCATGGCAGGCTGCGGCTGCGACGCCTGCGCGGACTGCGCACGCGCGGCGCGGTTCATGGCGCTTCGCTGCTTGCCTTCTTCCGTAAAGCACTGCCAATGCTCGCAGCGGTCGCCGATCACCGGCATATGGCTGCCGACGTCATCGGCGAAATCGCCCACCGTCCGGCATGCGGAAATCGGCAGCGCAATAGCGAATATGCTGATGAAAGCGAAGCTGCGCATGGCAGGGTGCGCTACCACTGCGCATCGTCTTGCGCTTCGCCGCGGCTGCGCGCGCGCTCGCGGTTTTGCAGGCGCTCCTGGCCGCTGATGACGCCGTCGCCGTTGCGGTCGAGCCGGTTGAAGCGCTCGTACGCGCCCGTCAGGTAAGCATCCCGGCTGGTTTCGCCTGCTTGCGGGTTTCTTGGCCTGCGGTTCGGGGTGATATCGACGGTGAAAGGATCGTGCGCAGGCGACGGGGAAAGAAAGTTATAATCATTCCTGTGACGCCTGTAGCCGGAAGCGGGCGGCGTGATAATGGTCACTTCCGGTCTCTGCTGTTGAACCGCCGCTTCCTCAGCCGGAGCGGGTGGCGCGGGGGAGGGGGCATTGCCTGCGCCGTCATTCTGCCGGTTAGCCTGGCCGCCCGCTCCGCCGACCGGCGCTGGCGGCGGTTCGGCAGCCGCAGGCGGAACGGCGACGAATTCATCGTCATCGTCTTCCAGCTGCGCAAGCGCAGGCAGAGGCGCGTAGGCGGCCAGGCACGTGAAGCAGATCAGGAAAATGCGGGGCAGGGGCATGGATTCACTCAAACTGGATACATGCGCAATTATGCCGCAAATCCGCTGCCTTGTCGAGCATTGCTTACGGTATCCAAGAATGATTGGCAACCAACGCATGGAACGTTTATGAAAGAATCTCTACAAGACCGACGTTTTCTGCAAATTACAGGTTCTTTATTATGTCTACGCATTCTTTATCCCTTTTCAGGCCTGTCCTGCCGCCCCGCGCCCACGCCGCGCTGCTGATACTGATGTGCGCTTTTTTGAGCGCCTGCGGCGTCAACCGCATTCCCACGCTGGAAGAAACGGTCAACGCCGCCTGGGCGGAGGTGCAGAACCAGTACAAGCGCCGCGCCGACCTGATCCCGAACCTGGTGCAGACGGTAAAGGGCTATGCGGCGCACGAGGAGGAGACATTGAGATCCGTCATCGAAGCCAGGGCGAAGGCCACCAGCATCAACCTGACGCCAGAGATGTTGAGCGATCCGGCGTCGGTGCAGCAGTTCGAGCAGAGCCAGGGCGAGCTGACGCGCGCGCTCTCGCGGCTGATGGTGGTGTCGGAGCGCTATCCCCAACTCCAGGCCAACCAGAATTTCCTCGCTCTTCAGTCGCAGCTGGAGGGGACGGAAAACCGCATCAGCGTCGCCCGGCGCGATTACATCGAGGCGGTGCGGCTCTATAACACGGAAGTACGCACCTTTCCGGGACGCCTGTGGGCATGGATTTACGGCGCGAAGGCCAAAGAAACCTTCAAAGCGCCCGATGCCGCCGCCGATGCGCCCGCGGTTGCTTTCTAGCTTCCCTATGCCCAGGCTGCTCTTGTGCTTTGTTGCCCTGGTCTGGGCTGTGGGGGCGCATGCCGCCGAGCCGCGCTTCCCGCGGCTGGAGGGGCGCGTCACCGATCAGGCGGGGATGTTGAGCACGGGCGCAAGGCAATCGCTGGAAAGCGCGCTTGCCGAGCATGAGCGGAAAACCGGCCAGCAAATCGTGGTAGTGTCGGTCAAAAGCCTAGAAGGGGTGCCGATTGAGCAGTACGGCTACCGCCTTGGCCGCGCCTGGGGCATCGGCGAGAAAGGCAGAAATACCGGCGCGCTGCTCATCGTCGCCCCCGATGACCGGCAGGTGCGGATCGAGGTGGGGTACGGGCTGGAAGGGACGCTGACCGATGCACTAAGTTCCGTCATCATCAACCGCGTCATGCTGCCGCGCTTCCGCGAAGGGGAGATGGAGGAAGGCGTGCTGCAAGGCGCCGCCGCGATTCTCTCCACGCTCCGGGGAGCGGATGTCGAGGTGGGAGGGAGGCATGCGCCGCAGCGTTTAAGCGCCGAAAAAGAAGGCGTGCTGCAAATGCTCGCGCCGATGATTTTTATCTTCCTGATCTTCTTCCTCATCCCGCGCTTGAGCGGCAGGCGGAGCAGCGCCATTGCACCGATTATTCTGGGCGGGATGATGGGAAGAGGCGGGCGGGGCGGCGGCTTTCGCGGCGGCGGAGGCAGTTTCGGCGGCGGAGGCGCATCCGGCAGATGGTAAGGAATCCAGGCTTAAGCGAAACGGAAAAAGAGCAGATCGAGCAGGCAATTACGGAAGCGGAACGCAAGACGTGCGCCGAAATTGTGGTTTATATGGCGCGCATGAGCGAAAGCAGAGAACCGGCGGCATGGGTGGCGGCCTGCGGCGCTTTATTGCTGCCGCTGCTTTTCTGGGCAGTGCATTACAGCATCGGCATGCTGACGCTGTTTCTGCTGCAGGCCGCATTGTTCGCGCTGCTGTGGATGACGGCGGACGCCACGCAATGGCACCGCGCGCTTTTAAGCGAACGGCGGAAAAATGCGCAAGCCGCGGCAGCGGCCAAGGCCGAATTCATGCGCCTGGGCCTGCATGCCACACGTGAGCGCAACGCGGTGATGATCTATCTTTCACCCCCCGAGCATTATGTGGAGATTGTGGCGGATGAGGAGCTTGCCGCCAAAACGGAGAGGCAGTCATGGCAGCACATCGTGCAAGCGTTGACCCGGCGGATACGCAACGATCAAACCGCCGACGGACTGATCGAAGCCGTGCATGCCTGCGCGGGCATTCTTGCCGCCCATTATCCCAAGACGGCGGACGACCGCGATGAATTGCCCAATATCGTATTGCAATAAGGCGCTAGGCACGGTTCTTGCGAAGGAGTATGTTCTAGCATCATTTATTGTTAAAGAACCCGCCTATGCCGATCCCTCCGACTGTTCGCCTCAGCGTGGTCATCATCGCGGCTGCGCTTTCCGCCTGCACGCCTGCGGCGGAAAGCGGCAGCCGGATCGCGTACAGCGTTCGGGAAAGCGCCATCGTCACGGGCGAAAAGATCAAGGATTATTTCACGTACCGCCCTAAAGTGCCGCCGCCCACGCCCATGCTGGCGCCGCGCTTCTGCTACCGCACCGTCACCGACATCATCTGCTACGACCAGCCGCGGCCCGGCGCGGAAAACCGCCTGGTCGGCTGGCAGGCCGAGCCGGGAACGGCGGCATCCTCGGAAACGCTGATGGTGACGCAAACCTATTTGCAGCCTTCGGCAGCGCCTGTCACACGGGTGGAAAAGAGCGAAGCGGCGCCGCTGTTCATCCACGAAGCCCCGCCCGTCAAGGACACGCCCCCCGGCATCCACGCCACCGTCACGCCGGATTCGGAATTGTACTAAAACTAAACTATGCTGAACTGGCGCGCTTCCGGCTGCTGCCAGCGGAGCGAATCGAGCGCGTTGCAGGACGCGCAAAGCGCATGCCAGCGTTCCGGCGAATGGCCGCACTCCCGGCAGAACCAGCGCTCCTCCGGCGCGGCCTGCGGCATCTTCATCAGCCAGGCCGCCGCGGCCTCCGCATCGCCGTAGCCTTCGCGCTCGACATCCGCCATGGCTTTCAAGGCGCGCATGGCTTCGCCCTGGTCGGCAAGCGCCGCCAGATTCGCCCGCGCCGCCGGCCATTGGCGGGCATACATCGCGGCATAGGCGCTTAGGATCTTGCTTTCGGGATGCTGCGGATGCATGGCGCGCAGCTTGGCCGCCGCGCGGCTGAACCCCTTGGCGGTGAATTCGGCGGAAAGCTCCCGCAAAGTTTCCGTCAGCAGCGGGTGCGGCGCTGCTTTCCATGCCGCTTCCAGCGCCGATAGCGCCTGCGCCTTATCCCCGCGGCGCGCCGCCAGCTTGGCAAACGCCACGGCGGCGGGCACGAAGGAAGGCTCGGCCTTCCGCGCCTGCCCCAGCAGAATGAAAGCCATCTCCGTCTCTTTGTTCGCCAGCTGCGCCTCCGCGCGCGTCAGGCGGAACAGCACCCGCCAATGCCTAGCAAGCCTGCGACTCAGCACGCGCGCGGCGCGCCCGCTTTCGATGACCTGCTCGGCCTGCTGCCACGCTTGAGCTTGCAGGGCGATTTTAAACTGCATGTCGCACGACTGGAGATTTTTCGGCTCCGTCTCCCGCGCCTGCCTGGCGAACGACTGCGCCTTGGCGTAATCGCCCTCGCGCGCGCTGTACTCCGCCAGGCTTCTGGCCGCCAGCGCCTTCGTCTCCTTGTGCTCAAGCATATTCTCCAACGCCTGGCGCACGCCGGGTTCGTTCTTCTCCAGCTTCGCCGCCTGCGCTTCCAAAAGCGCCATGATCGGCGCATGGTTCAAGTAATTCGCCGCTTTCGCCATGTGCGGGCGCGCAGACTGCGCATCGCCCGCGCTTAAGGCAGCCAGCGCGCGGGTGGCTTCCTCCAGCCCGCGCATGGCCATGCGCTCGCGGTGCCGCTTGCGCATCCTCCCCGGCGCGGCGAAAATGCTGCCCCATAGCTGCCATAGCAACACGGCAGCGGCGGCGGTGAATGCAAGAAGACCGACCAGGAACGCCGCCGTTGTGTCAATCCGCCACTCATGCCAGGCAATGGTAACGCGCCCTGGCGCTTCCGCAAGCCACGCCACGCCGACCGACGCGGCAAGGATAAACAGCAGATAGCCTAGAAGCCCCAGCATCGGCTACCGCGCCTGGAACGGCGCCGGCGGGCGCGCGGCCTGGGCGAGATGCTGCCGTATCGCATCCAGCGCTTCCTCCCGCGCGATGTAGCCCTTCGCATGGTCCAGCCATGCGGTAAACGGCGCCTGCAATTCCTCCGGCAGCGATTCGATTTCTTTCAGCGCGTCCGCCACGTTGCCTTCATTCAAGCTCGCTTCGGCGCGGGTAAGCCTGGCATGGCTCGAATCCCCCGCTACATCGCTGGTTTTCCGTATCGTGATCCACCCGGAGAAGTTATAGCGCAGGCGCGCCCAGAAACTGGCATTATCTCCCGGCGCATCCGCCGCGTGGAATGCCTCCGGCAGCACATCGGCAAATAGGGCGCTTAAGAATTCGCGCGTGGCGATGCCGTTTTCCGCATACGGCTTCAAGCTTTCCAGCGCGCCTTGAATGGTGGGGTTCTCCGTGGTCAGTTCCGAGAACCGATCAAGCGAATCGGCGTACGGCGCGCCCGCCTGCGCCTTGGCGGCAAACCCGTCGAACGCCTGCCACAACGCCACCGCTTTCCACGCCGCCTGCTGGCCGCTGCCGATCGAGGCTTTAAGCGCCGCCGCCTGCACCTCCTGCTCCTCCAGCCGTGCCTCTAGGCTTTTGACTGCCTCCGTAACATCAGCGGGCTGCCTGGCGCGATCCTCTTCCAGCTGCGCAAGCCGCGCTTCGAGCGCGGCGATTTTATCCTGCGGCTGCGCTTCCGCGGGAGCAGGCGGCGGGGGCGGAAACTCACTTACAGGAGAATCCGGCCCCGGTGGGATGCCCGCCTGATGCTGCTCGAACAGCATGCGCGGTATGACGTAAGCAAAGAAAACCCACAAGACCGCCAGCCCCGCCAGGGTGAACAGCATGCGGCGCAGCCTGCCTGCGGCGGAATGCGCGTAAGCCTTCGCGCGGGGCGGCGGCTCCGCCGGGGCGGCGGGTGCGGGGGAGGGGGGATTTTCCGTTTCCATGCAAGAGCGACTCTAATGCGGCTCCAGCGCCTTGTCCATAGCGCGGATCATCGAGGCGCGGGAAGGTTGCTCACTCACTGAAAGGCTCTTCCAGCTTGCGCGCGCAACCGCTTCCGCGACGGCGCCGCTGATGCATACGCCATGCGCACCGAGCAATGCAGCCATTAATCCCGCTTTTCCCACCAGCGTCAGAAATGCGCTGGCCGAACGCACGGAGAAAAGGGGGATGACGTTTACCTCACGGCCATGAAGCGCCGCCGCCGCCGGCGGAGACAGTGCCCGCCGCGCCGCCGCCGCGTAGCACACCCTCTCTTGAATGCCGATGTCCGCCTGGGAAAGCGCCTCTGCCATATCGAACGCCACATCTCGCCCGCGCGCGTAGAGCAGAGGGAACACAGGCCGGAGCGCCTTGATCGCCTCTGCCAAGCCCTTCGCATCCCCAGCCTGAAGCGCGACATGACGAAACCCGAGCCTGCCCGCCTCGGCGGCGGTTTCCGCCCCCACGCAGTAAAGCGGCAGGCGTTCGCAGCCTTTTAAGGCGGGGAGCGCATGGCGGCTGGTCAGGATAATGCCCTGGACGCCGCCGGGGATATCCGCGCGGAAGCTGCGGATGTCCATTACGGGCATAAGAAGGGTGCGGTAACCGGCGGCGTGCAGCTCGGCGGCGAAGCTCAAGCCGTCCGGCTCCGGGCGCGTAACCAGCGCCAGCGGTTTCACGCCGTGCCGCCATGCCGCATCTCGATCACCACATAGGCGAGCGCATAGGGCGATTCATCCGTGAGTGACAGATGCACATAGGGCGTAAAATGCGGATGGCGCACCGCCAGGTAGTCCAGCGCGGCGCCGCTTAAAGCCAGTTCCGGCTTGCCGTTTTCCGTGTTTGAGATTTGCATGGAGTGAAACGGCGCGTGCATGCCGATGCCGCAACCGAGCGCCTTGGCGCAGGCTTCCTTGGCGGCAAAGCGCTTGGCGACGTGGGCGGCTTTTTTTAAGCCCTGGAGCGCTTCTGCTTCCACGCATTCTTTGGGAGTGAAAATCTTCGCCGTCAGCCTCTCCTCCTGCCGCTCCAGAAGCCTGGCGATGCGGCGGATGTCCACCATGTCCGTGCCCACGCCGTGAATCATGCCGCCGCTCCGGCGCGGCCTGCGTCCATCCGCCTGCGCATCTCGCGCACGGCTTCGTCCAAGCTTGAGAATACCGCCTCGCCGATCAGGAAATGGCCGATGTTCAGCTCCACAATTTCCGGGATCGCCGCCACCGGCGCGACGTTGGCGAAATTCAGGCCGTGCCCGGCATGCACTTCCAGGCCTAAGCCCGCCGCATGGCTCGCCCCGAAAAGAAGGGAGGCCAGCTGCTTGAGCCGTGCGCGGGGGAATGCGCCGTCTTCGCCCGCGCGCTCCCATTCCCGCGCGTATTCGCCCGTATGCAGCTCCACGATGTCCGCCCCCGCCTTCGCCGCCGCATCGATCTGCTCCGCCACGGGGTCGATAAAAAGGGATATGCGGATGCCGGCCTCTTTGAGCGGCGCGATAAAGCCGCGCAACCGCTCCAGCAAGCGCTGCGCGTCCAGCCCGCCTTCGGTGGTCAGCTCCTCGCGCTTCTCCGGCACCAGGCACACGGCGTTGGGGCGGATACGGAGCGCGATTTGCCGCATCTCCTCCGTCGCCGCCATTTCGAAGTTGAGCGGCAGCGGCACTTCGGCTTTCAGGCGTTCCATGTCCCGGTCTTGGATATGCCGGCGGTCTTCGCGTAAGTGCGCGGTAATCCCGTCGGCCCCGGCTTTAAGCGCTTCAAGCGCCCCGCGCACGGGGCAGGGGTGCCCGCCCCCGCGCGCATTGCGCAAGGTTGCCACGTGGTCGATGTTCACGCCGAGGCGTAAAAGATGGTGCATGGTACTCTTCCGTTTAAGCCGTTTTATACGCGTATTCGCACCATTGGTAAATCGGGCAGATGGCGCATTCGGGTTTGCGCGCCTTGCAGACATAGCGCCCGTGGAGGATCAGCCAGTGATGCGCATGCGCCTTCCATTTAGCCGGAACCGCTTTTTCCAGCGCCAGCTCCGTTTGCAGCGGATTGGCCGTCCGGCACAGGCCGGTGCGGTTCGCCACGCGGAACACATGGGTGTCTACCGCAATGGTCGGCGCGCCGTGCACGCAGTTGAGCCACACGCTCGCCGTTTTCCGCCCCACGCCGGGCAGCTTCTCCAGCGCCTCGCGGGTGGCGGGAATCTCCCCGCCATACTCCTCCCAGAGCTTTTTGCTTAAGAGGTGCACGTTCTTCGCCTTGGCGTTATAAAGCCCGATGGTGCGGATGTAGCGCTTGATGCCTTCCTCGCCGAGCATCGTCATTGCGTGAGGATTGTCGGCGACGGCATAAAGCGGCTGGGTGGCTTTGTTCACGCTCACATCCGTGGCCTGCGCCGAAAGCACGATGGAAACCAGCAGGGTAAAGGGATTGATATATTCCAGCTCCGTCTTCGGGTTCGGGTTGGCCGCGGCAAAAGTGGAAAAAATCGCGTCGATGGTTTTTCGGTTCATGGCATTCCTTACCATGCGCCAAGACCTTGCCAAATTTATTTTTTTAAGCTTGCAAATGCACAGGAAATCTTTTCAACTCCACGGCATGCGCCTGATTATCCTTCTTACGCTTTGCCTGTTTTCCACGCCTGTGTCCGCGCAGACCCGCTCGGTTTACCTGGAGGATCTGACCTGGCAGGAAGTCAAGCAGCGGATGCAGGAAGGCACCAACGCCATCCTCATCCCCACGGGCGGCACGGAGCAGAACGGCCCGGCGCTTGCCATCGGCAAGCATAACCGGATTGTGGCGTTCACTTCCGGGGAAATTGCGCGGCAGCTGGGCAACACGCTGGTGGCGCCCGTGGTGGCTTACGTGCCGGAAGGGCGCATCTCCCCGCCGGAAGGGCATATGCGCTTCCCCGGCACTATTTCCTTGCGCGAGGAAACCTTCGCCGCGCTCCTGGAAGACACGGCGCGCAGCTTCCGGCAGCACGGGTTTAAAGTGATTGCGTTCCTGGGCGATTCCGGCGGCAACCAGCGCATGCAGCAATACGTGGCCGATAAGCTCAACCGGGAATGGGAGCAAGAAGGCGTCCGCGTCATCCACGTTGGCGATTATTATGCCAAGAACGGCGGCGAGAAATACGCAGGCCAGCTCAACCCTCCCGTCACCCACAAAAATTCCGGTGGCCACGGCGGGTTTTTCGATACTGCAGAGCTGATGGCCATCGATGCGCGCCTGGTGCGCCCGCAGGCCATACGCCCCTATACCCCGAATGACTATTTGGCGCTGGGCGTGTCGGGCGACGCCACGGGCGCCACGCCAGCGCAAGGCCGGGTGCTGCTCATGCTGAAAGTCAAAGCCGCCGTAGCGCAGATCCGCGATGAAACCGGCGTTGCGCTTCGTTAGCTTCTGGCAGGAATGGCTTCATCACAAGCAGGTGTTCCTGAAAGCCTGGACGCGCGCGCCGCGTACCATGGGCGCCATCACCCCCAGCGGCAGGCCACTGGCGGAGTGCCTGGCTGCCCAGGTCAACCCGCATACCGGCGGGTGGGTGGTGGAAGTCGGCGCGGGCACCGGGCCGGTGACCCAAGCGCTGCTTAAGCGCGGAGTGAGGCCGGAAAAGCTGCTGATCCTGGAGCGGGAAAAACGTTTAGCGGCGCTGCTGCACCGCAAATTTCCCCATGCTCACGTGGTGCAGGCGGCTGCGCGGCGGTTGAAGAAGACGTTAAAACAGTTAAATATTAACGATATCGCCGTGATTGTTTCAAGCCTGCCGCTGCTTTCCATACCGCCAAACGTAAAGTTCATCATTTTGAAGCAGATGACGGATTCCATCGGGGAAAACGGAAAGCTGGTGCAGTTCAGCTACGGGTTAGGCTCGCCCGTCCCGGATTTTTTCTTAAAGCGCGAACGGCTCCAATGCAGGCGCGTCCGCCGCATCTGGCGGAATATGCCTCCCGCCACCGTATGGTGCTACGGGAAAAGCGTGAGATAGCGCTAATCTTAATCTTTTTTTCAAAGCTTTCCGGCATGATAACCCGTCATGGCAGCCAACGAACCGGTCATCATTAAAAAGATTAAGAAAGGCGGCCACGGCCATCACGGCGGCGCGTGGAAAGTGGCCTATGCCGATTTCGTGACCGCGATGATGGCGTTTTTCCTGCTGCTGTGGCTGCTTTCCAGCACCAGCAAGGAACAGAAGGAAGGCATCGCCGAATACTTCACCCCCACCTCCGGCCTGAAAGATTCCAAAGGCATCGGCTTCAACGGCGGGCTGTCGCAGAATGAAAAAGGCGCGAGCAAAAACACGCTCACCAAGCCGGGCATTGTCATCGGCCAGATTCCGCAAGGCACAGCGCCGAAAGAACCGACGCCCAAGGTGCTGGAGAAGCCGCTCGATGAATCCAAGGGCATGCCGGTCGAAGGCGCGGAAACCGAGAACGATGAGCCGTTCGACAAGCAGGAAGACAGCGGCTCCAAAGGCAGCGACCAGGACAACGAAGCATTCAAGAAGGTCGAGCAGGACGTGATGAACGCCATCGAGCAGACGCCGGAGCTGAAGGATTTAAAAAACAACATCATCATCACCCAGACGCCGGAAGGCTTGCGCATCGACATCGTGGACGATCAGAACCGCCCCATGTTCGCCCCCGGCAGCGCCGTGATGACCGATATCGGGAAGCTTATCCTAAACACCGTCGGCGCGGTCGTCTCCAAGACCGAAAACAAGGTGGCGCTGGCCGGGCACACGGACGCCTCACAATACGTGGGCAAGGCGGGCTATTCGAACTGGGAACTCTCCAGCGACCGCGCCAACGCCTCGCGCCGCCTGCTGATGCAGAACACGCTGGAGCCGGAGCGCATCGCCAGGGTGGCGGGCATGGCGGACAAGGAACTTTTAGTTAAAGGCGAGCCGGATTCCCCGCGCAACCGCCGCATCAGCTTGACGCTTCTCAGGAATTCCCACATCAAATCCGCCAAGCCCGCCCCATCCTCGCGCGGACTCTTAAGCGTGCCGGATGTCGATCCCTCGCAGATCGGCAACCCGAAAAAGCCAAAATAATTCTACCCTTTATTGTCGTGCCCGCCTATGCGGGCATCGCAACGGCAGAGTGTGTGGCTCTAGATCGCCGCCTAAAGCGGGGATGACATAAAGATAGCGTGAGCTTACGGCGAGCTTCGCCTTGGCAATGTAAGGCTTTTGCTGCATAATAAGCCGCATGGAAACGTTCACGAGAATCTTCTCAGGCTGGCAGTCAACCGCGCTGTGGATGGTCAGCCTCGGCGTCAGCTTCTGGATATTGAGCCGCCTGTTTCCCTTAAACAAAAACATCCGCTGGTGGCGGCGCGATCAGCTGCTGGCGGATCTGGGCTACTGGTTCATCCTTCCGCTGGCCGGGCGCTGGGTAAAAATCGGCATGATGGTGCTCGGCGCGTCATACCTGCTGGGTTTAAGCGAAAGCGAGCAGGGCGATTTCTACCGCAACGGCTACGGCCCGCTTTCGCAGCTGCCCCTATGGCTTCAGGCGGTGCTGATCCTGATCCTGTCAGATATCCCGCTCTATTGGATCCACCGGCTGTTTCATACCTCGAAACTGTGGCGGTTTCATGCCGTCCACCATTCCACCAAGGATCTGGACTGGATTTCCACTATGCGCTTCCACCCGATCAACATCTGGCTTTACTCCACGCTGGTGGATGTCGGCATGCTGATGCTGGGCTTCGCGCCGCAGGCGATGGTGGCGCTGGCGCCGTTCAACATCGCCTATTCCGCCTTCGTGCACGCGAACCTGAACTGGTCATTAGGGCCGCTGAAATACGTGATTTCCACACCCGTCTTCCACCGCTGGCATCACACCTCCGTGCAAGAAGGCGGCATGCGCAACTTCGCCCCGACCTTCCCGGTGCTCGATCTGATATTCGGCACGTTCTACATGCCCGAAGGCAAGCTGCCGG
>CAYMDD010000019.1:0-728 GCA_964389045.1 uncultured Rickettsiales bacterium | reverse complement strand
CGACGCGACCATGCCGGAGAGCTTCTGGGGGCAGATGGCGCACCCGTTCCGCCCGCCTAGGAAAGTAGGCGCTCCATCTCCGCGAGCGCTTCCCGCCAATCCGCCACCAGCGCGTAATCCGCCAGCGCCAGGATAGGCGCGTTTTCATCCTTATTGATGGCGACGATCACCTTGCTCTCCCGCATTCCCGCCAGGTGCTGAATCGCCCCGGAGATGCCCACCGCGATGTAGAGCGCGGGCGCCACCACCCGGCCTGTCTGCCCCACCTGCCAGTCGTTCGGCGCATAGCCCGCATCCACCGCCGCGCGCGATGCGCCGACGGCGGCGCCGAGCTTATCCGCAAACGCCTCGAGAATGGCGAAATTCTCTTTCGACCCGATGCCGCGACCGCCCGCCACCACGATGCGCGCCGCCCCCAGATCAGGCCGCGCGGATGCCTGCCGCTCGAGTTTTATGCCTTCGGTGGCGATATGGAAAGGTTCCGGCGCGATGCGTTCGACGGGCGCGTTGCCGCCGCCGGTCGCAGGGTTGAACGCCGTGCCGCGCACGGTAAGCAGCATGCGCGGCTCGTGGCATTGCACGGTTTCCAGCGCGTTGCCCGCGTAGATGGGATGCACGAAGGTGTGCGCATCGATCACGCGCACCACGTCCGACACTTGCGGCGCATCCATCAGCGCCGCCGCGCGGGGGAGGATTGTTTATGGTGGTGTGCACGTTCGGACGATCGT
>CAYMDD010000018.1:8127-13341 GCA_964389045.1 uncultured Rickettsiales bacterium | reverse complement strand
CCTCAGGCTCGCCTGTTGCTTGGCGAGCACGTTCGGCAGCAGCCCCACCGATTTGATATCGCAGCGTTTCCAGCGCAGCTCCGGGTGGGTGATGACGGATGCGCCGCTTTCGATCTCGGCGGCTTTGGGTGTTTTCGGGGCACAGACGGTCATCACCAGCGCGGGTTTGCGCGCGGATTTCGGAAAGGGATGGTCGCGGCGGGCAGCGCCGCGCGTGACTTGCAGGTAAAACCCGCCATGCGCGCGCCCATTGCGGGCGATCAATTCGCGCATCACCATGGAGATGGCGCTTTGCCGCATCGGCATGGGAATGGCAATCGCCGCCAGCGAGCGCTCCAGCCGTTCGAGATGCAGCGCTTCATCGACGAGCGTGCCGTTGTAAAAGGCGAAGTATTCGTAAATCCCGTCGGCGAACTGGTAGCCGCGGTCTTCAACATGCACACAAGCTTCCCCGTGCGGCACATATCGCCCATTGACGTAGGCCACTCGGCTCATCGCCACTCTCCCAGATCGACGGCGCGCTCGCTCAAGAAAGCGCGCGGCGCATAGCCGAAATCGCGCGCGGCGGCTTCATGCGAGAATATGAGGTCTGCGTTCATGCGCCGGATCATTTCACCATTGATTCCGCTGTTGTGGCGTAAGCGCGCCGCAAAATCAAGGGCGGCGGCAAGAAACGGCGCAGGAATCAGCCGCGGCTTTTTGCCCAATGCCGCAAAGATGCGCTCCGCCATCGCGCGGTAGGTAAGCGTTTCGCCGCCGCTTAAATCATACGCGCCTTCTGCGCCCTTTTCCAAGGCCTGAAGCGCCGCCACCGCCAGATCATCGGCATGCACCGGCTGGCGCAGGCCGCGGGCTGGCGGGAAATAGGGCAGTACGCGGAAGCGCTTAATCAGCCGTGCAAGGCGCGTGACGTTCCCGTCCAGCCCCAGGCCGTAGATCAGCGTGGGGCGGAGCAGCGTCAGCCCCATGACGTGAGTTTGGCAGAAAGCGGCAATCTCGCGCTCCGCCGCTTCCAGGCGCATCACCGTTTGCCGCTCCTGCGCATTGCCTGAGCCTGCCTTGCCGAAAACGGAGGTGGAGCCGAAGGCGACGATCCGGCGTATACCCGCCTTGTGCAAGCCTGGCAGCGCCGGCGGCAGCAGCCAGAGCGGGGCGCAGTGGACGGCATGCTCCGCCGCGCCCAGCTCGGGCAGCGCGGCCAAGTCCGCCTGTTGCCAGCGGAGGTACGGGTGGGAAAAGGCCAGCGGGGCGCGGCTAAATGCGGTGACGCGCGCACCGGACTGCAAGAGCCTGCCCATCAGGCACAGCCCGATGGCGGAGGTGGCGCCCGTCAGCATCACCGAGCGCCCGCGGAAGGATAAGGCGCTGGGCGCTTTTTTCTCTTCCTCCATGAAACGCACCAGCCCCAACACCTGCAAAGACGCTTTCCCGTTTTTATTTTTCGCAAGGATCAGGATACGCGCCCAGGCGCGCAGCCAGGCCAGCAGGGTAAGCGGCCAGCGCCATGGAGAGCGCGAGAAATGCCTGGCGAAGTAGCGCGCGAAGCCACGCGCTTTGTGCATCTCGACAAAGGCGGACGGGGCATTGCTGGTGGAAAGCAAATGGAGCACGGCCACATCCGGCACGAAAACGGTGCTGCCCCCGGCCTGGTGCACGCGCAGACAGAAATCGAGGTCTTCGACATGGAGGAAATAGGCTTCATCCATCCCGCCCAGTTGCCGGTAGCGCTCCAGGGGTAAAAACATGCATGCGCCGGAGATGGCTGGAACCGGTTTTGCGCCCGGCGCATCGCTCATATTTAGTCCGCTGACTTTCATGTTGAGCGCTTGCGCCACCGCGGTTTTCGGGGTTAGCAGCGGCCTGCGGCAGCCGCGCTGCTCGCTGCCGTCGGGGTTGTGGATGCGCGGGCCTGCCAGCCATGCGCCGGTGCGCTCCAGCGCCGCCGTCAGCGGGAGGAATGCGCCGGGGGGCAGGAGGCAATCGGGGTTGAGCAGCATGATGTATTCGCCTTCCGCCTGCCGCGCGCCCAGATTGCAGCCGCGCGCGAAACCGATATTGCCGTGGCCGTGCAGATGCTTTACCCTATCGTCGGCGGAAGCGAGCGCTTGCAGCCGCGCGTGCGTTTCCGGCGGGTTGCCGTGATCGACGACGATCAGCTCGCCCAGGCCTTCCTGCGTTAGCACGGCGTCGATCGCGGCAAAGAGCGCCTGGCCGGTATGATAGCTTACCATCACGACGCTGGTTGTCATAGCGTCAGCCTACTTTACGCTCCAAGCAGTCACGCAGTGCTTGCCTCCAGTCAGGCAGCTGGATACCAAAATTTGCCAATGCCTTGCTGCAATCCAGGCGGGAGTTGTGCGGGCGCTTGGCGGGGGTCGGGTATTCGCTCGATGGCACCGGCAGGATGCGCCGCACGGTCAGCGGCATGCCCCGCGCCTCCGCCTCGTCGCGGATGGCGGAGGCGAAGCCGTGCCATGTCGTCTCCCCGGCATTGCAGAGGTGATAGATGCCGGAGAGGCCGGGGTTGAGTTTCTCCAGCGCAATAAGGCTTGCTTCCGCCAGATGCGGCGCGTAGGTCGGCGCACCGTGCTGGTCGGCCACCACTTTCAGCTCCTCGCGCTCACGCATCAGCTTAAGCATGGTATTCACGAAGTTGTGGCTCACCGCGTCGAACACCCAGGAGGTGCGGAAAATCAAGTATTGTCCGCCAGCCGCTGAAACCGCTTCCTCCCCTGCCCGCTTGCTCTCGCCATAAGCATTGAGCGGCGCGGTCGGCTCGCTTTCCGTGCGCGGCGCGTTGCCGCTGCCGTCGAAGACGTAATCGGTGGAGTAGTGGATGAACGGAATGCCGCGCCCGGCGCAGAAAGCGGCGAGGATGCCGGGGCTTTCGGCGTTGACGGCGAAGGCCAGGGCGCGCTCGGTTTCCGCCTTGTCCGTGGCGGTGTAGGCGGCGGCGTTAATAACCGCCGAGGGCTGATAGGCGTTAAGCTGCTTGCGCAATAATTGCGGCTGGGAAAGATCGGCCTGTTCGCGCGTCAGCGGTTCAGCGCGCGCGCCGAGGATGGATTGCAGCGCTTTGCCGAGCTGGCCGTTTGCGCCGAGGAGTAGAATGGGGGCAATCATGCCGTTTGTTTAAACGCACGGCACGCTGAAGCCAAGAAAAAACCCGGCAGGGATGCCGCCGGGCTGTTTCTTTTAAGAATCGCCTATCCGCTTATCTGCGCTCGCCGAAGAAGCGGAGCAGCATCACGAACAGGTTGATGAAGTCGAGGTAGAGCGTCAGCGCGCCCATGATCGTCGCCTTCGCCAATGCTTCCCCGCCGCCTGCGACGTGGTAATAGACCGTCTTCAGGCGCTGCGTATCATAAGCAGTGAGGCCGGTGAAGATCAGCACGCCGATGACCGAGAGCGCGAATTGCAGGCCGGAGCTTTGCAGGAAGATGTTGACGATCGAGGCGATAATAAGGCCGATCAAGCCCATCATCAGGAACGAGCCGAGGCCGGTCAGGTCCCGCTTGGTGGTGTAGCCGTAGAGGCTCATGGCGCCGAACGTGCCCGCGGTGATGAAGAACACGCGCGCGATGCTCTCGCCAGTATACACCAGGAAAATGGACGCCATCGACAGCCCCATCAGCACCGCATAGCCCCAGAAGAAGGTCTGCGCCGTGCTCGCCCGCATGCGCTCGATGCCGAAGCTAAGTGCTAGCACCGCCACGAGGGGCGCGAACGCCACCACCCAGCCCAGCGGCTTCATGCCGACGAGGGCGCCGTTATCCATCTGGTAAAGCATGCTCATCACCGCTTCCGACTGGGCGGCGAAAAGGGCGACGATGCCGGTCAGCGCCAGGGCGCTGGCCATGTAGTTATAGATGCCGAGCATGTATGCGCGGAGGCCCTGATCGACAGCAACCGTCTGCGCGCGCGCCGGAGCGGTAAAAGGATTATTCCGATATTCCATGAGTTTAACTCCTATGCGAAAAGCGCCTGCAAGCTTATGCCTGCGAGCGTTGCTGTATTATATTGCATCTCTTATAAGTTTTTCAATGGAAACCGGATGAAAAAACGCTTGAACCAAAGCGCTTGCATTTAACGCTCATGCCGATTATAAACACCGCTCTTTTCAATCGCCGGGCACTGGCATGCCTTTGGCGATGCTAACTTTATAAATATCTTACGGATAACGCAAATGCCAAAACTGAAAACCAAAAGCGGCTGCAAGAAGCGCTTCAGCTTCACCGCCACCGGCAAAGTCAAGATGACCCAGGCCGGCAAACGCCACAACATGCGCAAGCGCACCAACAGCTTCATCCGCAAGGCGCGCGGCACCACCATCATGCACGAGGCCGACGCCCACCGCATGGATCAATACATGCCCTACGGCAAGTAAGGAAGAAAAACCATGGCACACGTCAAACGCGGCGTCACCACCCACGCACGCCACAAGAAAATCCTAAAACGCGCCAAAGGCTATCGCGGGCGCGCCTCCACGTGCTACCGCGTGGCAGTGGAGAAGGTCGAAAAAGGCCTGCAATACGCCTACCGCGACCGCCGCAACAAGAAGCGCAATTTCCGCTCGCTTTGGATTCAGCGCATCAACGCCGGCGCGCGCGAAAACGGCCTCACCTACTCGCAGTTCATGGGCGGGTTGATAAAGGCTGGCATCACGCTCGACCGCAAGGTGCTCTCCGACAACGGCATCACCCAGCCGGAAGCCTTCGCGGCACTTGCCACGCAGGCGAAAGCGGCCATGGACAAGGCTGCGGCTTAATTGTGTCATCCCCGCTTCAGGCGGGGATCTAGGGCATCCGCCCGAACCGGGCAAGCGGCCTTAGATCCCCGCACAAGGCGGGGATAAAAGGTTCTTTACCATGACCGACTTCGCCTCGCTCCGCACGCAAGCTCTTTCCGCCATCGAAGCCAGCGCCACGCTGGAAGCGCTGGAAGAGCAGCGCATTGCGCTCTTGGGCAAAAAAGGCGGCATCACGGAGGCGCTCAAAATCCTGGGCAGCCTGCCCGCCGAGGAGCGGAAAGCCCGCGGGGCGGAGATCAACCGTATCAAGGAAGAGCTATCGGCGGCACTAGAGCAAAAGAAATCAATGCTTTCCGAGGAAATGCTCAAGCTTCGCCTGAAGTCGGAGAGCGTTGACATCACCCTGCCCGCGCGCCCGCAGCCTTCGGGCAGAATCCACCCTGTCAGCCAGGTCATCGAGGAAA
>CAYMDD010000018.1:4915-8117 GCA_964389045.1 uncultured Rickettsiales bacterium | reverse complement strand
GTTCTATTCACCCCATCACCCAGGTGGTGGAAGAGCTCACCGCCATTTTTGCCGATTTCGGCTTCACCGTCGCCGAAGGCCCGGACATCGAGGATGATTTCCACAATTTCACCGCGCTCAACATCCCCGAATCGCACCCCGCGCGGCAGATGCACGATACGTTTTATTTGCAAGGGGGCGAAAGCGCGCATCCGGTGCTGCGCACGCACACCTCGCCGGTGCAGATCCGCACCATGAAAGGCGGCAAGCCGCCGTTCCGCTTTATCGCCCCCGGCGCCACCTACCGCTCCGATTCCGACCAGACACACACGCCCATGTTCCACCAGGTGGAAGGCTTCGTGATCGAGGAAGCGGGCAAGATCCATATGGGGCATCTAAAGGGCATCATCACCGAATTCCTCAAAGCATTCTTCGAGCTGGAGCAGGTGCCGGTGCGCTTCCGCCCCAGCTTTTTCCCCTTCACCGAGCCGAGCGCGGAAGTGGATATCGGCTGCAAAAAAGGCAAAGACCAGCTGTTGATCGGCCAAGGCTCCGACTGGCTGGAAGTGATGGGATGCGGCATGGTGCACCCGAGCGTGCTCAGAAACTGCGGCCTCGACCCGGATGCATGGCAAGGCTTCGCCTTCGGCATGGGCGTGGAGCGGCTGGCAATGCTCAAGTACAACATTCCCGATTTGCGCACCTTCTTCGCGCCGGACGCGCGCTGGCTTCAATCTTACGGCTTCCCTGCCCTGCATGTGCCGAGCCTGGCGGGAGGACTTTAAACGATGAAATTCACCCTCTCCTGGCTTAAGGATTATCTCGACACCGACGCGGATCCTAAGCGCATCGGCGAGGTATTGACGGCGATCGGCCTGGAAGTGGAATCCATCCACGACCCGGCGGATGCGCTAAAAGATTTTGTCGTCGCCGAGATCGTGGAGGCAGCCCCACACCCCAACGCGTCGAAACTCCAGGTGTGCCGGGTCGATGACGGAAGCGGCATCCGCCAGATCGTCTGCGGCGCCGCCAACGCCAGGGCGGGCTTGAAAACCGTGCTCGCGCGCGAGGGCGTGCTCATCCCCGGCAGCGGCATCACCATCAGGAAAACCAAGATCCGCGACGTGGAAAGCAGCGGCATGCTGTGCTCCGCGGAGGAATTGGGGCTGGCGGAGGAAAGCGAAGGCATCGTGGAACTGCCCGCGCATGCCGTCCCCGGCGCGCCTGCCGCAGACGCGCTTGGGGCGAACGACCCGGTATTCCACATCAATGTCACCCCCAACCGCGCGGATTGCCTGGGCGTTTACGGCATCGCGCGCGACCTGGCGGCAGCAGGGGTCGGCACGCTCAACGCGTCAGGCATTAGGCATCAGGCATCAGGCGTTAAGGAAGGATCCGTTCCCCTAATGCCTATTGTTGCCCTGCAAACCCCGGCCTGCCCGCTGTTTATCGGCATCGTCATCCGGGGTGTGAAAAACCGCCAGAGCCAAGAATGGCTTCAGGCGCGGCTCAAGGCTATCGGCCTGCGGCCTATCTCGGCGCTGGTGGATGTGACTAATTACTTCACTCACTCCTTCGCGCGCCCGCTGCATGCGTATGATTTGGCGAAGCTAAACGGCGGCATCACCGTGCGCGAAGCCAGGGAGGGAGAGCGGCTTGTTGCGCTCAACGACAAGGAATACGCGCTTCAGCCGAACATGACGGTGATTGCGGACGAATCAGGCGTGCTGGGCTTGGGCGGCATCATCGGCGGCGCGGGCACGGGCTGCGATGAAAACACCACCGATGTGTTTCTGGAAGCAGCGCTCTTCGATCCGGCAAACATTGCCGAAACGGGGCGGACGCTTGACCTGCACACGGATGCGCGGGCGCGGTTCGAGCGAGGGGTAGACCCGGCGTTTACGCTCGAAGGCGCGAAGATGGCGGCGGCGATGATCGTGGAGCTGTGCGGCGGCGCGGCGGAGCAGCCGGTTACTGCGGGCGCTGCACCGGAATGGAAGCGGAGCCTGGCGTTCGACCCAAGGTATGTGTCTCGGCTCGGCGGCGTCAGCGTGCCCAGGGAGCAATGCGCGCGCATTCTCCGCGCGCTGGGCTGCGGCGTGGAAGAGAAGAATCATTATCTCGCGGTGTCGCCGCCTTCCTGGCGGCGGGATATTGAAGGCCAGGCCGACCTGGTGGAAGAAATCCTGCGCATTCATGGCTACGATGCGATTCCCGCCACGCCGCTGCCCAAGCCGGCGCACGCGGCGAAGCCGGCGCTCAACCACGCGCAGAAGCGCAACGCCGCCGCTCGGCGGGCATTGGCGGCGCGCGGCATGCTGGAGGCCTGCACCTGGTCGTTCCTGCCGGAAGCATGGGCGAAGCGCTTCGGCGGCGGGAGCGAGGCGCTTAAGCTGCTAAACCCCATCAGCAACGATTTGAGCGACATGCGCCCGTCGCTCCTGCCCAATCTGCTGGCGGCAGCGCGGGATAATGCTTACCGCGGCGCGCATGATCTGGCGCTGTTCGAAGTCGGCGCGCGTTTTTTCCACGCCGGGGAAGACGGGCAGCAAGCGGCGGCGGCAGGCCTTCGCTGCGGCAACCGGCAGGATCACGCCTATCTTGGCGAGCGCTTTAATGCCGTTTCCCGCCCCGTCGATGCGTTCGACGCCAAGGCCGATCTGCTGGCGCTGCTGGAAGCGCTGGACTTCAATGCCCATGCCATCGCGCCGACGCCTTCCGCGCCGGATTGGTACCACCCCGGCAGGTCGGGCACGCTGTCGCTGGGGAAAACGGCGCTGGCGCATTTTGGCGAGCTGCACCCCTCCGTCCTTCTCATGTTTGACATTAAGACGCCGGTGGTAGGCTTTGAGTTGGCCCTGGATTCCATCCCGCTGCCGAAAGCCAGAAGCAGGGCGAAAACGCCGCTGCACTCTTCGGATTACCCGGCGGTCGAGCGGGATTTCGCGTTTGTGGTGGAAAGCGGCGTTCCCGCCGCATCGCTGATCCGCGCGGTTTCCAACGCCGATAAGCAGCTGATCCGCGACGTTTGCCTGTTCGACGTTTACAGCGGCAAGGGAATGGAGGATGGCCGCAAATCGGTGGCGTTGCGCGTGACGCTGCAAGCGGGGGACCGCACGCTCAACGAAGCGGAGATTACCGCCGTGCAGCAGGCGATTATCGCGGCGGCGGCCAAGCATTGCGGCGCTGCCTTGAGGCAATGATACGACCTGAATATTGGGAA
>CAYMDD010000018.1:0-4905 GCA_964389045.1 uncultured Rickettsiales bacterium | reverse complement strand
CGCCAAGCGGGATCTTTCCGCCGCCGACCCGGTCATGCGCAGGCTCATCGAGCGCGCCCCGGATGAACACCTCACCTCGCGCGGCGACGCCTTTTTCACCCTCGCCCGCGCCATCATCGGCCAGCAGATTTCCGTCAAGGCCGCCGATTCCATCTGGGCGAAGATGGAAGCGGGATTGGAGGCAATCACGCCTGAGCGTGTGTGGCAGGCGGATGAAACAGTATTGCGCGGCTTTGGCCTGTCGGGGCATAAAATCCGTTATTTGAAGGAAATCGCCGGTCATCTGCACAAAAACCCGCATCTGGCCGAGCGCTGGCGTGAGGCGGAGGACGAAGCGCTGATCAAAGAGCTGACCGCCATCAAAGGCATAGGCCGCTGGACGGCGGAGATGTTCCTGATTTTCCACCTGCTGAAACCCGATGTTTTCCCCATCGGCGATTTAGGGATGCTCAAAAGCATCTACGATCATTATAACGGCGGCGAGAAAATGGAACTATCCCAAGTCCTCGCGCTGGCCGAGCGCTGGCGCCCCTGGCGGACGGTGGCCACCTGGTATCTCTGGCGCGCCAAAGACCCGGTGATCGTGGGCTACTGACCCCGCTTCAGCGATTCGAGCCGCTGGGCTTCCAGCTTGCGGATGCATTCGCGCATCTCGTGCGCGCCCGGCAGCTTCCGGGGCGGCTCGCGCTCCGCCCATTCCACCAGGGTTTGGGGAATCATTACAAAGCCGGAAACCGGATAAAACGCGATATAGTACCCTTCCCTGTCCATCTCAAACACGCCGTTCAGCAATGCGTCTTCCAGGCAATCGGCGAGGATGCGGGCATTCCGGTGCGGCAAGCCCTCGATTTTATTGGTATCGACCGTAAGAAACGCCTCTTCGCCTTTACCCATCACCGTCACGCCGACGGCTTCCGATCCAAGAATCTCCTTCAACCATTCCGCTATTTTCATAAGGTTCTCTCCCTAGCCGGTAGAAAAAAACCGAACATATATATGCATGGTTAATCCGGCAAAGGAATTTTACCCATTTATCTTTATTCCCCTGCTTGCTACAACGCGAGCTGCATTTTTAACTGTCAACCATCCGCAAAACGCATGATCCCCCGCTATTCCCGCCCTGAAATGGCCGCAATCTGGTCGCCTGAAACGCGCTTCCGCATCTGGTTCGAGATCGAAGCCCATGCCTGCGATGCGCTGGCGGAGCTGGGCGTCATCCCTAAGCAAGCCGCCAAGGCCATATGGGAGAAAGGCGCGTTCGAGGCGGAGCGCATCGACGCCATCGAGAAAGTCACCAAGCACGATGTGATCGCCTTCCTCACCAACGTGGCCGAGCATGTAGGGGAAGAAGCGCGCTTCATGCACCAGGGCATGACCAGCTCCGACGTGCTAGACACCTGCCTCTCCGTGCAATTAATGCGTGCTTCCAAACTTTTACTTGATGATATTGATGCGCTGCTCGAAGTGCTGAAGCGCCGCGCCTATGAGACCAAGGATATGCCCGCCATGGGCAGAAGCCACGGTATCCACGCCGAGCCGGTGACGTTCGGGCTAAAGCTTGCGGGCTTCTATGCCGAATTCTGCCGCGCCAGGAAGCGGCTGGAGGCGGCAAGAGACGACATCGCCACCTGCGCCATCTCCGGCGCGGTCGGCACGTTCGCCAATGTCGATCCGTATGTGGAGCAATACGTGGCGGACAAGCTGGGCTTGACGGTAGAGCCGGTTTCCACGCAAGTGATTCCGCGCGACCGGCATGCCATGTTTTTCGCCACGCTGGGCGTCATCGCCGGCTCTATCGAGCGCGCGGCCACCGAAATCCGCCATTTGCAGCGCACGGAAGTGCTGGAGGCGGAGGAATATTTCTCGCCCGGCCAAAAGGGCAGCTCGGCCATGCCGCATAAGCGCAACCCGGTGCTCACTGAGAACCTGACCGGCCTCGCGCGCCTGGTGCGCGGCTATGTAACGCCCGCGCTGGAAAACGTGGCGCTGTGGCATGAGCGCGATATCTCGCACTCGGCGGTGGAGCGCATGATCGCCCCGGACGCCACCGTTACGCTCGATTTCGCCCTCGCGCGGCTCACGCAGGTGTTCGACAAGCTGCTGGTGTACCCGGAGCGCATGCAGAAGAATTTAAACCAGCTGGGCGGCCTCGTCTTTTCCCAGCGCGTGCTGCTGGAGCTGACGCAGGCGGGCGTCTCGCGCGAGGACGCCTATACGCTTACGCAGCGGAACGCCATGAAAGTGTGGGACGCGGCGTTCAAAGGCGGGCATGTGGACTTCCTGGAAGCATTGAAAGCCGACCCGGACGTAACCGCCCGGCTTACGCCCGACGCGATCGAGGCGCTGTTCGACCTTTCCTACCACACCAAGCATGTGGATACGATTTTTAACCGGGTATTCGGCGCATAATGCCCTTCTTTCTTCACCCCCAGCTTACCGCGGACACGCGGTTTATCGTAGAGCTGCCGCTTTGCCGCCTGCTGCTGATGGACGATGCGCGCTTTCCCTGGGTCATCCTTGCGCCGCGGCGGGAGGATGCCCGCGAATTCCACGATTTAAGCGCAGCAGACCGCGCATTGGCGGGAGAAGAGATTGCACGCGTTTCGCATGGCCTGCACGCCGTGACGCAGGCGGATAAAATGAATATCGCCATGCTCGGCAACCAGGTGCCGCAGCTGCACGCGCATGTCATCGCCCGTTTCAACGGCGACGCGGCATGGCCGAACCCCGTATGGACTTGTCAAGAGCCACGCAAACCCTATGTGGAGGAGGAAGCGGAAGCGCTGGCGGGCAAGCTTCTGGCCTCTTTAGACAGCCGATAATTTTGCTTGCCTTTTAACGCCCCAATCCCTAATCCCTAATCCCCTGACCCTTTGAAGATGTGGCTGGGTAGCTCAGTCGGTAGAGCGCAGGACTCATAAGCCTAAGGTCGCCGGTTCGATCCCGGCCCCAGCCACCACCCTATACTGCTGCACAGCTTCGGGTGGCGCGGCCATTTTAGCGGATGCATGCTTCGGTGTCGTTTTTCTCCATCCATAGTGGCCAGAGGATCGGCTTGAGCTTCTCCGCGCTGCAGGGCTTGGTAAGGTAGGCGGGAATCCATAAGGGGTAGGTCTGCATGGCGTAGCCGAACTGGGAATAGCCAGTCAGCATCACGATCGGCACATGGCGCAGGCGCAGGGGCAGCGCGCTGAGTTCAGTGAGCGTTTCGAAACCGTCCTGGTCGGGCAGGCCGACATCCAGCAGGATCAAATCGGGCGTTGCAGCCTTTTCGAACGGCGCGGAGCGCCTTAAGTAACGCGCCACGTCCCTGCCCTTGTGCAGCACGTGCAGGCGGTGGGGAATGCCGCATGTTTCAAGCGCCTCCGTCGCCAGCATTTCATCGGAGGGGGTGTCTTCAACCAGCAGGATATTCAGCATTTTACGGAAGTGGGACGGCTTGGCGTCGGCTGCGGAGCCGGGCGTAAAAGTACAAGCGGTGGCGGTTTGGGGGATCATGGCGATTCCTGCTCTTTCAAACCCCTTGGTTATCCAGAACGCTTTTCAGCATGAAACGCAAGGAATAGGCGCTTTCTTTGCCTTTGACCAGATAATGCATGGCGCCGCACATCAAGGCCTCCTGGCGGAGCTTGGGGTCATCCGTGCCGCTGTAGACGATGATCGGCAGCTGCGGAGCTGCGCCGTGAAGCGCGGCCACGGCGACGATGCCGTTCATGTCCAGCACGTTTAAATCCAGAAGCACCACATCGAAGCGCTCGTCCAGCAGCTTATCCAGCGCGTCGCTGACGCGCGGCACATCCGTTACGTCGAATTCGCAGTCCGATACCGCGTCTTCCAGCATGCGGGTGACAAGGGCTACATCCGTGGGGCTGTCTTCCACTTGAAGAATGCGCATGGAACGCGTAGCTCTTCGCAGCGGGCGGTGCATTTTGATCGGTAGCCCCTGGATACGCTCCCCGATATCTCCGGCATAAGCAATGGCTTGCATGGGCTGCTCCACTAAATAAATCATTATTTAGCATTATAGCTAATTATAATTAATATTTATTTAAAATTAAGCGTAGCGTTGTGTTAAGCGGTGCGCGACGCAAGCGTTCGCTTATTGAGCAGCCAGCGCAGGAACGCCTGCGCCGGCATCGGATGCGCGAGGGAAAACCCTTGCACCTGATCGCAGGCGTTCTTTTTTAAAAACGTCTTTTGCCATTGATTTTCCACGCCCGTTGCGATGACGGTGACGCCTAAGCTGCGGCCAAGCTTGATGATACCTTCCACCAGGCGCGCGGAATCCTTGGCGTGACGGCTTAAATCGCTGATGCGCCTGCCGCCGATTTTCAACGCGCGGATGGCTGGATGAAGCAGCGCCTGCAACGACATGGCCTCCATATCCAGCCGGTCGATATGCACGGCCACGCCCAGCGACTGCAGGCTGTCCAGCGCGCTTTCATGCGCCGTGTTCGAGCTTTGCAGGAATGCGCCGGGGATTTCCAGCTGGATCAGGCCGGGGTCAATGCCGTACTCATTCATTAGACTCTCAAGCAATCCGGGCAGCGCGCCCGACTCCAGCGAGCGCTCGGAGATGTTGAGCGATAGCGGACACGGCTCCAGCCCCGCCTCGCCCCATTCTTTCAAAATGCGGCACGCCTCCCGCAATACCCATGCATCCAGCGCGGGCGCCAGCCTGCCTTCTTCAGCGACGGTGAAGAATTCCTGTGGGGAGAGCAATTGATCGCTGGGATGGCGCCAGCGGAGCAGCGCTTCCGCGCCGGTCACGCTTTCTCTGGTCACCGAAATTTTCGGCTGGAAATAAAGCTCCAGCCCCCCTTGCTCCAGCGCTTTCGACAATTCGCGCTCCAAATTGAGCTTCGATTCGGTTTCCTCATCCAGGCCGGGGGTGTAGAACCGGTA
>CAYMDD010000017.1:9596-13489 GCA_964389045.1 uncultured Rickettsiales bacterium | reverse complement strand
GCTTATCACTCATTTAAGCATCTTGAAGGCTTGAAGCCAAAACAGGCACAAGCTAAAGTCGTGGAGTTGCTGGAGGCGGACGGCGCGCTGCTCAAGAAAACCCTGATCACCCATAGCGTCAAATGCGCGGAGCGCTCCGGCACGCCGATCGAGATCATCCCTACCCACCAATGGTTCGTGCGCATTGTCGACAAGAAAGAGGCGCTGAAAAGCAAGGGCGGCCAATGCGCCTGGTATCCTCAATACATGCACTTGCGTCTCGATCAATGGATTGACGGCCTTAAGGAGGATTGGTGCATCTCGCGGCAACGCTTTTTCGGCGTGCCGTTTCCGGTGTGGTATTCGAAACGCGCGGGCGAGGAGGGGAAAATCCTGCTGGCGGATGCCGCTCAATTGCCGGTAGACCCGCTGGCCGATTTGCCCAAAGGCTATACGCGTGAAGAGGTGGAGGCCGACCGTGACGTGATGGACACCTGGGCGACCAGCTCCATCAGCCCGCAGATCAATGCGCATGGGATCACGCGGGATCAGTGCAAGGATAAAGAGCGCTATGCTAAGCTCTTCCCCGCCGATCTGCGCCCGCAGGCGCATGAGATTATCCGCAGCTGGGCGTTCTACACCATCGTCAAGGCGCATCTGCACGAAAATAAAATTCCCTGGGAAAACCTGATGATCTCCGGCTGGTGCCTGGCCGCGGATAAGACGAAGATGAGCAAGTCCAAGGGCAATGTCGTCACCCCGCAAGCGCTGATCGAGGAGAAGGGCGCGGATGCGGTGCGCTACTGGGCGTCCACCTCGCGGCTCGGCGCGGATACGGCATTTTCCGAGGACGTGCTGAAGATCGGCAGGAAGCTGGTGACGAAGCTGTGGAATGCGAGCAATCTGGTGGCGACGGTATTGGAAGGGCAGGCGGCGGAGCCGTTTGACGCCGCGCGCGTCACCGCGCCGCTCGACCGGTGGATCCTTACGCGCCTGCGCCGCGCCGTGGAAAAGGCCACGGCGGAATTCGAGCGCTTCGAATACGCCGATGCGCGGGCTGCCATCGAAGACTTTTTCTGGAACGATTTCTGCGATAATTACCTGGAGCTGGCGAAGGCGCGGGCGTACGGGGAAGCGGGGGATGCGGCGCGTGCCAGCGCGCTTTCTGCTCTCCGCCACTGCCTGTTGGGCGTCTTGAGGCTGTTCGCGCCGTTCGTGCCGCATGTGACGGAGGAGCTTTTCGCCCATCTTTTCCCGGGCGAATTTGCGCAGGCCGGCTCCGTCCATGCGCGGGGAAGCTGGCCGGAGGCCGAGGATTACCTGCTGGATACGGAGGCGGAGAAGGCGGGCATCGCGGCGGTGGAGATTTTAAACGCCATCCGCAAGGCCAAGTCGGAAGCGGGGGTGTCGATCAAGTTCCCGGCGGAGGAGGTGCGCGTGGCGCGCAACGTAGATGCGCCGCCGGCAGCGCTGCTGGAAGGGATAGCCGGAGATGTAAAAGCCGCCGGCAATGCGGAGAAAATCGTATGGCATGAGGCGGCTGGCGCAGGGGCGTCCGGCTGGTTCGATATCGCAGTGCGACTAGGCCCGCAACCGCAGGCGGCGAACGGCTGACGGCAGAAAACGGCGGATTTCTTTAAGGAAACACGCTGTCATCGTTTTGACATAATTTTAGTTGTACCCTCTCGCTGATTTTGCTAAAATTTATGTAATCTAACAAAACAGCCCGATTAAAAGAGGCTGGCTTAGACAGGCAAAGGAGTATCTTCGGGTAAGCTATGGTGTTGTCGTTTGAACAATCGAAACGTCTCCTCCAGGCTTACGCCGGCAAGCCCTTCGATGCTAATTCCATTGCCGACGTGCATGCGCGTCAAAAATGTCTGGAGGCCTGGGCACGCGCCCGGCACTACCTCGCCACTGCTAAATAGGGAGATTTAGTTTATGTCATTTGCGGATAGATTTAAAGTTTGGGCTACGCATCGCCACCAAGACGTAGGAGCCGGAGAGAAAATAACATTTTGCTCACATCCGCAAAGGCAAAATTTAAGTGAAGTTCCAGAATTGGGTGCGATTGCACATCAGCAGTGCATTAATCAAGGTATAGGAGCAGGCCGAATCTAGGTACTGCAAATTTTTGAATGATCGACGATGCTTCTTTAGGGCGCTTTAAGAGCTATGCAGAGCGTTTGCAAGAAGAAAAGCAAACTCTAACTTTCTTTATCACCACTCAAGATACAGCTACAAATCAATCATACTACTATTATTTAGTAATAAGCGCACTCCTCTATGACCGCTTTGTAAAGGCAATGGAGATGGGTGTAATCCCTGATTTTGCTGTGATCGTTGAAAGAGGGCCGGGAATGCCCTCTCAAGCAATCAAAGACAAGATGAAGCTCTATTACGGCTTCGACCACGATAAGCAGGTCGAAGAAGGCAATTTCCCATTTAATAATGATAACGCCGCGCAATAGCGCATTGCTTGCATTTTAGTTCCGCTGCCGTATGGATCATTGCCGCTGTAAAGCAGCGGCCATGCAGTAAACGCGGTTAAGCGGCTCTAAAATCAGCGGCAGCTTTCCGTGGGGCAGCGGCTTTCGCTTTTGCGTGCAGGCCTGCGCCTTCCGTTGAGGGGACGGCATCCATATCGGTCAGCACCACACCCAGCCCGGCGCCGTTTGCCGCCCTGAATTCGCGCAATGCGCCGAGCATATCCGTATCCTTCGGCATGGGGGGTGCTGCAGCAGGTTTTGCAGGCGTAATCGGAACGGAACGGAAGCTCGGGCTTGCGGAGGGTTTTTGGCCGGAAGCATCCGGCGCGGGAGCGGTATCGACAATCGTCCTTACGCCGCCTCCCGTTGCAGGTGCGCTGAAGGGGTCTTGCCCTGCATCTGCCTGCGCGAGCCTGTCCTCTATATCGCCGTGGAGCGCTTTGATCTGCCCAGTGGTCATGCCGACTTTTTTTAAATTGTCTTCGGCGGTTTTGACCGCATGGCTGAACTGGCTCTTATTATTCTCAAAGCTCGCAACCTTTGCGTTTACTCTGCGCGCCGCGGCGGCAAACATCTTCTGCTCTTCCATAGAGCCATTGCCCAGCGCGCCCAGCATCATGCTTAAAGTGTTGAAATCAGCGCGCTGGTCAGGAAAAAGCTTGTCGGGCGGCATGACGCCGCCATGCGCTTTCTTTAAGGCTTGCGGGCCGTTCTGCGCTTTCACTTTAGCAACGGCTTGTGCAAAATTGCGTACTGCCATTCGAGGGTCGGATTCGCCAATCATGGCTTTGGCGGCTTGATTTTTCGCTATTTCCCATGGAGTGCCAAGGCCTGCAGAGCTTTTAAGCACTTTATCTGCAAAGACATAATTCTGATAATATCTCGTCCCATCTGAATTTTTTGAGGTGAAAAGTTTTTTCTCTACAGGATCGGAGAAGGTTAATTGAGGCTGGGATTTTACCGCGTCTTCCAATGATTGTTCGAGTCCGGTGATTTTTTCTTTCGCTTGCGCTTGGCTTGTGGCAAATCCAGGAACTGCTCCAGAACCGTTGGTCACGCTGGCGAGTGTGAAAGGCGACTGGTTGGGTTTGGGGTTTCCCTGTTCTTGCTTAACGATTTCAAGCCGCGCGCTGCCGGTAAGGAGGATTTCTTCCCGCGCGTCCTTGCTTTCGCGGAAAATCGTCGTGTCTTGCATGTTCGCGGCATTCAGCAGCACGGCTTCCTTGGCGAAAGCATACGGCGTCATCTCCACGCGGTATTTGCCGCCGACAAGCTTCAATCCGTCACCTTGGAAGTTGACTTTCTTTTCCTGGCGGATGTCGAAGCCGATGCCGCTTTTTTTCCAGGCGGCTACCACCGGATCGGTTTTGCCTTCCTTACGAAACTCCGAACGTTGGACGGGGTTCGGCGTTTGCGGAAGGGTGA
>CAYMDD010000017.1:0-9586 GCA_964389045.1 uncultured Rickettsiales bacterium | reverse complement strand
GTGTCGATGGCAATCACCGCGTTTTGCGGCAGCAGCGTCTTGGCGAATTTGCCGGGAATTTTCGGAGCGATATAAAACTGGTCGGGCTTTTTCGGATCGACTTCCAGGATGAAAGCCGCTTTTACTTGAAAGGTATTGGTGTCTTTGTTGTAAAGAAGGTTGGTATCGGCCATGACTTACCCCCGTGCATACATTGTTATATTGATATTTTATAGCAGGAGGATAATACGCCGATAAAACACCAGCGCAAATGAATTCTTGCGTTTAGAGTTCGCGCAACGGTTGAGAGCGTGTGCTGATATAATTGCGCCACCGGTAAGCTTCGTCGGTGTGCGGAATGCTTGAGAGTTTTTCGCCCAATATTTCCATCACCTCGCGCTGAAGAACGGAATCTTTGGTATGTCGCGCCACATCCGCTGCCATGGCCACCGGCACGGCGCCGCTATCGGCGACGGCGAAGGCGGCAGGGGTAAGAGCGCCCGCGCTGTAGGCGTCGGCCAGGTCGCCGTCGATGGAGAAGCGCGGCAGGACATTCGCATGCACGTTGGGGTCGTGCTGGGCGTGGTGGAATGCCGCGGCGGCGCCTAGGAGTTTGCGCTCATCGTGCCGCATGGCAGGATCGCGGAATTCTTTGGCCATGTTAAGGTACGCGCCGATCAGCCGCGCGTCCTGCTCGGTGAAGCCCTCCGCCGCGTCCAAGATATGCATGGCAAGCGCCTTCGGGCCTTTGCCTTCCGCTTGCAGGCGCTTGGCTTTTTCCAAGCGGTGGTGGCCGTCAACAATGTAGATGTCGCCATTGGATTCGCGGAAGCCCAGGGTGATCGCGCCGTCGATCAGCGGATTCCAGTCGCCCTCGAAGCGGTTGTCCGCGCGCACACCGTCTTTGGCGTTGCCGTTCAAGCGCCATTGGAAGCGCTTGGGATCCTGGCGTATGGCATCCACCGGCACCAGGGCGATATCCGAGACGGAAGGCGGAAGCTCCGCCTGCGGCGCGCGCAGCGCCTCCATGCTGACATCGATCTGCTTGGCGAGCGTATCCAGGATCAACCCGGCGGCAGTATGCGACCTGCCCGTTGAGGCATCCGCCATTTCCACCGTGTATTCATCGCCCAGCTGCGAGCGGATGGCGGCTTCCTGATACGCCACGTAAGGCGCGTTGGAGACGGCCAGGACGGTTTGCGGCTTAGGATTATGGTCTTTCCATGCCTTGATGGTGTCCCTGGTGTTGGCGTTCTTGCCGTCCGCGCGCTGCGTGTCGAGCAGCTTGACGGGCACGCGCTTCAGCTCTTCCGGCCAGTCCTGCGATAATTCTTTGTAGCGACGCTCAAGCATGGCGCTTTCCGTGGCCTTGCCGGATGCGGCAAGGGCGGCGGCGCTGGGTTCGCGCTCGGGGATTAATGGCCGCGCCGAGCCGAGGAGGGTGATAGCGCTAAAGCGCACGCCCTGATCCCATAGCTGCTTGATTTTTAAGATCCGCGCATCGGCCACTGGCTCGGTGGCGCCGAGCACCAGGGCATGATCGTAATGGGTGCGTGTGGTGCGTGGCTTGCCTTCCGTGCCGGAATCGTGCAGCAGGGTTTGCAACTCCTCTTCCTGTGGCTGAAGGTCGGATGGGGTAGAAATCCGGTACTGCGCCGATTGCTTATCGGCATTGAACCAGCGTGCTTGAGTGACCCGGTGCAGCCATTCGGCGGCATCCGCCTTACTGGGGAAATCCAGCGCATGCAGGAACGCATCGGCCTGTTCGGACGTCATCGTGTCTTGCATACCGGGGATGTCGCCCAGGCAGCCGGTGACGCCCAACAGCTTGATAAGGCTTCGCTGCTGGGGCGCCGTAACCGCGCCAAGCTGATGAAATATCGGGGATAATGTAACCATTATATCAAGATAACGTTATGCGCGGCGAAAACAAAGTGAAGCTTTCGTGACGGTCAAAGCTATGCAATAAACGCATAACTGAGATGTGATTATTGCTATTTTCGCAGGGCAACGGTTGGCTTATACCAAGCGTCAGAGCGTAAGCTCTATCCTCCCTGTTATTTAAGATTTTTACGCCGGATTTCTTTTATGGAATCCGGCTTTTTTTTAATCCTGTGAATGGCGAAGCCATTGCACAGGATCTGAGCAGAAAAGACGGAGATCCCATTATAGCGGGCATTACCACTCACAGCATAGATGCGCATGCCTTGGCGATGCGGCGCATGGCCTCATCCAGCAGGGCTTGCGAAGTGGCGTAGGAGATGCGGAAATAGCCGCCCATGCCGAAGGCCGAACCCGCCACGGTGGCTACATGCGCTTCATCGAGCAGATAGGTGGAGAATTGATTGCACGATTCTATCACTTTGCCTTGGGGCGTTTTTTTCTTGAGCAGCCCTTTCATGCTGGGAAACACGTAAAATGCGCCTTCCGGTGCACGGCATTCCAGGCCAGGGATGGCGTTAAGGCTCGCCACCACCTTGTCGCGGCGCGAGGCGAAGGAGGCGCGCCAATCGTCCAAGAATGCTTGCTGCCCAGTAAGCGCAGCCACCGCCGCGGCTTGCGCAATAGAGCAGGCATTCGAGGTGGAGTGGGACTGGATGTCGGTGAGCGCGGCCACTAGCTCTTTCGGTCCGGCGGCATAGCCAATGCGCCAGCCGGTCATCGAATAGGCTTTCGAGACGCCGTTGACGGTAAGAGTGCGGCTTTTGAGTTTCGGCTCGACTTGCGCAATGGTCTTAAATTGGAATCCGTCATAGCAGAGATGCTCATAAATATCGTCCGCCAGCACCCAGACATGCGGGTGCTCCAGCAGCACGTCCGCAAGCTCCCGCAGCTCGGCCTGGGTATAGGCCGCGCCGGTGGGATTGGAGGGGGAGTTCAAAATCAGCCATTTGGTTTTGGGCGTGATGGCGCTTTTTAAGGCTTGCGGCTTAAGCTTGAAGCCTTGCGCCTCCCCGCAGGTGACAAAGACGGGCGTGCCTTCGGCAAACAGCACCATGTCGGGGTAAGACACCCAGTAAGGGGCGGGGATGATTACCTCGTCTCCGGGGTTTAGCGTGGCGGCGAAGGCGTTGAAGATCACCTGCTTTGCACCGCAGGTGACGACGATTTCATTGGCGGCGTACTCCAGGCCGTTTTCACGCGCGAATTTCTCCGCAATGGCTTTCCTTAAAACGGGCGTGCCGGAAACGGGGGTGTATTTCGTCTGCCCGTCGCGCATGGCCTTGGCGGCTGCGTCTTTGATATGCTCCGGCGTGTCGAAATCCGGCTCGCCCGCGCCTAAGCCGATGACATCGACGCCCTGGCTTTTAAGCTCCGCGGCGCGCGCGGTAACGGCAAGCGTGGGCGAAGGTTTGACGCGGGCTAAACGGGAGGCGAGGAGAGACATATTTGTTATCTTGGTTTTCTTTAAGGTGATGGGGTTGCAGTGGCGGGAGCATCCGCGCCGAGATAGGTGATATCGGCGATGAGAAGCGTCCCTTGCGCAACGTCCAGCATATGCAAATTTGTCCCGGGCAGCACAAGCGGTTTCTGCCACGCGGGCGGCAAAATCACCATGCGCGTGCCGCCTTTTTGCATGCCGATCATGGCCTGCTCGATGCCCGCAGGCACCCCGCCGCCGCCGATGCGAAGAGTGAATTCCCGCTCTTTAAGCCCTGAGAAGACAGCCCCCGCGCCATCCCAGACAGTGAGCTTGACGTGTATGTCCTCCCCGCAGATGGCGGGCGCCCCCGCGCCGATCACGGTGTCGTATAGCCGGAGCGCAAGCATCGCCTCATCCCCCGCCAGCAGCGCGCCCGCATCCGGCTCCGCGCCTTCTAAAGCCATTTCCACCTCCGCGACCGATGCATCCCCTTCGCTGCCGGGGAGGATATCTTGGATTGCCGCGGGCGCAGCCAGCGTCACTTTTCTTTTGCCGCCCAATCGCATGCCAATCAGCGCGCGCTCGAAAAACGGCGATTCGCCGGAGCCGGTGCGGATGCGCATCTCCTGCTCCTCCGGCGCGGTTTCCTCCGCTGCGCGGGTGAACAGACGGGCGCGGACAAGCGCGGTCTGGCCGCAGAGCAGCACGGGGCCGCCTCCTTTTTCCGTATCCGCCAGCTGCGGCTGCGAGACGGACTGCAGGGCTTGCGTGTAGGGCGCGGTGTCGATTTTGTCCGCAATCGAAGGCAGGATGCCCCCGCTTTCCACATTCTCCCGCGCGTTGCGGCCTGCGTTCTGACCGATGATGAGCGCCAGCACGAACAAGACAATGCCCCACCGCATCCAGGGCGGCATCTGGCTGAAAGCACCGGATTGCTTGCGGCGGAAGAACATAAGTTCGCTTATGTTGCGGCAGGATAGCCTGCTTCACAAGCGAAAATTGCTTCCTTTTCCTCGTTGACACGCTCTTTTTTCTGGCTATGATGCGCGGCTCTCACAAAAGTGAAGCTATTATTAGGTAAGGAACCCGACGCCGTGACGAAACGCGCCACCGCCAAGTATAAAATCAGCCGCCGCTTAGGCGTATCCCTCTGGGGCAGGGACAAAGACCCCTTCAACAAGCGCGCCTATGCGCCCGGCCAGCACGGCGCCACCAAGCGCAAGAAAACCTCCGATTACGGTACCCAGCTGCGCGAGAAGCAGAAACTTAGGGGCTATTACGGCAATATCAGCGAGCGTCAGTTCCGCAAAATCTACGAAGAAGCCGCGCGCCGCCGCGGGGATACGGGCGAAAACCTAATCGGCATTCTGGAATCCCGCCTGGATACGGTGGTGTACCGCATGGGGCTGGTGCCCACCCCGTTCGCAGCCCGCCAGTTCGTGAGCCACGGCCATGTGAAGGTGAACGGCAGGCGCGTCAACATTCCCTCCTACCAAGTGAAAGAAGGCGACGCTGTTGAGGTCAAGGAAAAATCCCGCCAGATGGCGGTAGTTTTGGAGATGATCCAGAACCCGGAGCGCTCCGTGCCGGACTACATCGAATTCAACCAGGCCGAGATGACCGGAAAGTTTACCCGCGTGCCCAAGCTGGCCGACGTGCCGTACCCGGTGGTGATGCAGCCGAACTTCGTGATCGAGTATTACTCGCGGTAATCAATTCAGCTGTTACGAAAAAGCCCGCTGTTGCCAGCGGGTTTTTTTATCGGTCTTTCAGAGCTGGAGGCGTAGGGGCAGGGGGGATGTAGCGTCTGCTTTCCACTAGCTCGATGCTTGCATACCCGCCGTCTGCATCCAGGTAGCGCATGAGTTTTGCATTGGGGTTAACGATGATGATGGCGCTTTTATCTTGCAGGTCGGGGAATACCCGGCATTCCGCATCGAGCGGCTCTTTGGGCAGGCCGGCTTCAGGCTCTCCGCTTTGGCGGAAAGTCGCTACAAGGTTGGGAAGGTGGAACGAACGCCCGCCTGCCAATTTAAGCCTTAGTCCATCGATTGCGCCATGCGAGAGGCCTTGAAGGCGCGCATCATTGGGTGCCTCCAGAATTGCTTCCACTAGAGCAGAGTAAGGGGAATGCGCCAGATGCAGAGATTTCCTTCCGATATCCGCTGCGAAGCTTTGTAATAGAGGAAGCTCCAGCCTGCGCTCCATGCCGTCGCTACCTTTATCCACGTACATATCGGAATCGCGGAGGAGGGGAAGCAGCCTTTCTTCCTGAAGCGTATTTACCTGTTCAGGCGTAAGGGAGATGTAGGGATCGGAAGTCTGAGGATTGCCCGCAACGGCAAGCACACGCCGCGCCTGCGCAGGCGTAGGATAATTATCCAGCACTTCCGGTGGGACGAACTTGCTCATGCCGCCGTCTTGATGCCTTTTTCTTTAAGCAGTTCCTGCAACTCGCCACTCTGGTACATCTCGCGCACGATGTCGCAGCCGCCGATGAATTCGCCCTTCACGTAGAGCTGCGGAATGGTCGGCCAGTCGGTGAACTGCTTGATGCCCTCGCGCAGTTCCTGGTCGGCCAGCACGTTCACGTCCTTATAATCGGTGACGCCGACACGCTCCAATACTTGCGCGACGGTGGCGGAAAACCCGCATTGCGGGATTTTCTTCGAGCCTTTCATATAAAGCACGACATCGTTGTTTTCGATATCTTCGCGGATGCGGGAGAAAATGGCGGGTTCGGTCATAATAAATTCCTTTTGCTTTATTTCGGTACGCCGGTGGCAAGCGCCAGGGCGTGCAGATCGTGCGCTTTCGTGCCTTTTAGGGCGTTCATCACCAGGCGGTGCTGCTCGATGCGGGATTTGCCGCGGAATGCCTCCGCCGTCAAGGTCAACCGGTAGTGGTCGCCGTCTCCGGCCAGATCCTCCAGGCGAATGTCGGCACCGGGGAAGGCGGCTTCGATGATGCGCGTGAGTTCGTCGGCGGGCAGGGGCATAAGCCAAATACATGGGCGAAGCGTATATGAATTGCAAGCCTATTGACGGGCGCGCCAAAGCTTGGTAGCAAATGCGAATCATTATCAAATGGAGGCGGCTCATGCGTGCATATTCGATGATTTCACTGGCGGCGCTGCTTGCTGCTCCCGCATTCGCGGACACGCCAAGCTACACCATCACCATCAAGGATCATAAGTTCAGCCCCTCCGAGCTGACCATCCCTGTCGACACCAAGGTGAAGCTGATCGTCAAGAACGAGGACAAAACCCCGGCGGAATTCGAAAGCCACGATTTCAACCGCGAAAAGATCATCCAGGGCGGCAAGCAGGGTATCGTCTTCGTCGGGCCGCTGAAAAAAGGCAGGTACAACTTCTTTGAGGAATTCCACCCCGCCACCGGGCAGGGCACGCTGATCGTGGAGTAATGAAGGAAAAGCTGCCCTCCATGTTCCAAGCCGCCATCATCACCTTCCGCGAATTCCTTGAAATCGCCCTGATCCTCACCATCGTGCTTGCGGCCACGCGCGGCGTGCCGGGGCGGGGAAAATGGATCGGCATCGGCTTGGCGGCGGGCGCGGCAGGCTCGGTGCTGGTGGCAATGTTCACGGAGGCGATTTCCAATGCCATGGAAGGCGTCGGCCAGGAAATCTTCAACGGATCGATTCTGCTGACTGCAGCGCTGGCGATCGGGTGGACGGTAATCTGGATGCAAAAACATGGCCGCGAGATGGCGATGCGGATCAAGCGCTTAGGCCAGGAAATCGGCAGCGGCGAGAAGCCCCTGGCCGCCATCGCGGTGGTGATCGGCCTGGCGTCTTTACGCGAAGGAGCGGAAATCGCGCTGTTCCTTTATGCCCTGCTCTCCGCCGGGGAAATCTCGCCCGTGGCTGTCATGACGGGCGGCATCGGCGGCGCGGCAGCGGGCATGCTTGTCGGGGCGCTGATCTACTTAGGCCTGCTGAGGATCCCGGTTCGGCATTTCTTCCGTGTCACCGGCTGGCTGCTGATCCTGCTTGCCTGCGGCATTAGCGCGCAGGCCGCCGGTTTCTTCGTGGCGGCAGGGCTTTTGCCGGAATTCGGCAGCCAGGCGTGGGATACCTCGCATATCCTGGCGCAAGACCATTTCCTGGGCGCGGTGCTTCATGCGCTGGTGGGCTACACCGCCCAGCCGTCGGGCATGCAGGTGGTGTTTTACGGCATAACCCTGGCGGTATTGGCGATGGCGGTGCGCGTGGTGAACAAGCCTGTTCCCGTGAAGGCGCGGACTGCCTAAGCGGCATGCAAAGCCTGGATGTTACCGCGTTTTAATGCTTAAATAGCGCGTATGACACGCACCCATAACCCCACTGCCGAATGGATGGCCAAGGATATCGGGCTGCTTGCGCGGTATCTGGGCGACCGGTGCGGCATTGAAATCGTCAATTTCGGGTTGTGCAACGCCGAAGGCAACCCGCTGGAGCCGGGCAAGGTAAGCCGCGATCAAGCCAAGGATTACCATTATCTATCGACCCGGTATCTTGAGCATAACGCACATATCCCCAAAGCCGTGCGGCGTGAGGTGCATTCGCTTAACGGCAAATTGAAAAAATACGGTTATGCGGGCGAGCCGGAGGCTCCGCTATTCTCCGTAGGTGAAGGTGAGCCGCTGCAGCAAGGAGTAAAGACGTTAGTGATTGATATCGCCCCGCTGCTTAACCAACCCCAGCTTATCGATGATCTGCGTGAAGGAATGAACCGGAAAGCTGAAAACACCGTTTCGCGCCGTGAATTTGGCAGGCATGTGAAGCATCTTGCCGGCAAAACGGCCAATTGGGCAGTCACCGTAGGTGGACTTGCCGGGATGACCGACGGTGTGGAAAATATCCGCAACCGCCCGGGAATACCGCTGTATATTCCTATCATGGAACTTATTTTAGGCGGCACGATGGCAAGCATCGGACTGAAGAACAATATCCGGCTGGATCAGAAAAGAGAGGATCAACAGCGCTTTAAGCCCGATCAGGATAATGTCAGGGAAATTTCTCATTTATTGTTGCTCGGATCCCTTGAGCAGCAGTTGGCGGCATGGCTGGCGGCGCAGCGGCCCAGGGGCGGAGAAGGCAGAAGTCGATAAGAACCCGGAAGCGGATCGGCGCTTTTGGAGCGCTTCTTCCGCTTCCAGGCCTCAAGCGGCCTCATCCGAAGTCGAAGGTGTTCTTCAGCATCGCATCGAAGCCGGGGATCAGCACTGAACCTGGGAAAATCTCCGTGTGATGATAGTGGCCGACGTAGCGACCGCCTTCACACGTCACCCAGAACTCTGCCATCTCCAGTGAACCGTCTTCCGCGCGGCGCTCCCACTTGAGCACCACGCGATCGCCCTCGCGGGAGTAGCTTGTGCGCGTGAGCGGGTCTTCAAGCTCCGGATGGCCGTGGAACATCTGACCCATCGAGAGCACCGTCCTGGCGAACGCTTCCATGGCGTCCGGGTCGAACCGCTCGTTGCGCTCGTCGACGTAAGGCAGGACGCTTTGCCTCTCGTCGAGGGTACGGGCGACAGGCGACACCCAGGAATATGCGTTGCGCGGAATGGTGCACCTAGTCCAATGATGGATGGCGGCGCTGCGCTCTCTCGAACGCATCAGCCGCTCAGCCACCATCACGAGAGTCTCCGACATGGCTGCGCTCCTTGGAAAAGCGCGTTCGAAGTGTCGATCTGCTAGCCGCTTGCCCACGAGGCAGGCGGCGCGATCTTGCACTGTAGCCTTTCCATGGCTTTTCCTGAAGAACGTCTCCAGGTTTTCATAGAAATGCAAGAACATGAATATTATATGTTTTATTAAGGAATCAATCAATGCATTATTCTGGACATGAGCCTCGGCAGGGCTTTACCTAAGCCGTTAAATCCGTTATTTCCTGCGGATTACTAATATAGGAACGACAAAACGCATGGCTTACGCAACCGCGCACGCATCTTCTGCCTCCATCACTCCCGAAATCGTCAAGAGCCATGGGCTGACGCCGGAGGAATATCAGCGTATCCTCATTATCTTGGGGCGGGAACCTAATCTGGTCGAACTGGGCATTTTCTCCGTCATGTGGAGCGAGCATTGCTCGTATAAGACTACGCGCAAGCACTTAAGCAAGCTGCCCACGAAAGCCCCATGGGTAATCTGCGGGCCGGGGGAGAATGCGGGCGTCATCGACATCGGCGACGGGCAGGCCGCTATCTTCAAAATGGAATCGCACAATCACCCTTCTTACAT